>NZ_JBNGHF010000006.1:0-135910 GCF_050611805.1 Methylotuvimicrobium sp. | reverse complement strand
TTTCTTCCGGAAATCGGGATACTGTACCCAAGTTCAACGAAACGCTTGAACGAACCAAACCAACAAAAACCAAGGGGAAACCATCATGAAAACAGTATCTTTCGCAGCAGTCGTTTTAATGTCAATCGTCGCCGGCACAGCCATGGCCGAAGGCTCCAAAATCGAAAAATCCACATTGATCAACGCATCCAAAAACACGTTGACCAATACTCAGGCGATTGGCCGCAACAGCGCCGCCAGCACCGGCTCGATCAGCGTCGTCGGATCGAAAGTCGAGAAATCGACCCTGATCAATGCCTCGAAAAACACATTGACCAACACGCAAGCGATAGGCAGGAATTCGGTGGCGACAACCGGTTCGATCGACATCCGCTAAGAAACGCATGAAAGCACAAGGACGTGCGCTACTGGGACAGCAGGACGCGCAGGGAAAGCGACGCTTGGGTACCGGCGAGCAATAAACAGAGCGTCAAGACTTCGGGCGGCGATGACAGGGATGTCTTCGCCGCTAGGCCATGGAGGGCTAATTCCCGCGCACGTTCGGAAAAGGAAAGACTGAGCCATTCGTTTGGCCATTGGGGCAATACAGGGACGTATTGCGCTTGGCCAAACGAGTGGCGGATTTGACGCGGCCAGGCTCCCGGCGGTCAGGCTGTCAAGTACCGGGGGCGTTGAACTGTGCCTCCGTACGGTGGGGCGGCACTCACACGGACGTGTGTGCCGCGCGGCCAGGGATGGCTAATGCTCGGGGGCGTGAGCAATTCGGGTGGGCCGAGTTTAAAAGCGTACAGGGAGGTAGGCTTTTAAGCCGGACAGGTCGATTTGCGGAAAAATTGCAAGCGTAGCGCAGCAATTTTGTCCGACTGCATGCGATTGTTAGAAATTCATTTTCAACTCACTACGCACCTGTTCCCATTTTTTTGTAAGCTCAGGATTGAGTTCGTTAAATACTTTTGTTGAAAGCAGATAAGAGGCCGATGATTTTGCAACCTCATATGCGACAAAAGAATCCAAAATTGTGGCGATAGCTCTTTGTGAATCATCACCAATATCATGGAGAAAGTGGGCATGTAGTTTTTCATACGTGCGTTCTTGACGAAAGCGCAAAACCTCCAGATTCAACCATTGGACAATGATTTCACCCGAAAAAACTATTTGTGTTATCCATATAATTACATCTAGATCAATATCTCGCGAAGAAAATACCAGCACCCAGACAACAAGATAAATACCTACCAATAATCTCTTCGAGACTAGCATTTTTGCAGCCACTTCAGAGCTAAACAGTGAATTCTCCATTGTATTTGCACCAAGTCGCTTTACTGATGGCGAATAATCATTGTTGTAATACAGTGAAGTTTTATCATGCGAAAGATGCGCCCCAAATGCATCTGAGAGCATTTGCTCCCTTCTAATTCTTTCAGCTTTTGGAATTAAGTAAAATCTATTTATTTGAGAAACTACAAACTGAATCAAAACAGACGCAATGAACACTGACGGAATTAAGCTCTGTAATAATGAGGGCAATATTTCTGAGAAAAGAATACTTAAAGAAAGCGATGCATTTATCCAAAAAAGGCTTGCCCCGATAAGCACTAGCTTAGCTGCGGGGCTATAATATCGTGAAACCTCATCAATTCTATTGATATTTTCCGTGCTCATAATAATGGTACAATCTTTTTTATTTCTAATTCAGCCGATGCTGGCATGTTGTCTGCTTCATACTGTTTAGCTGTCGCGGCGTATTTTTTGGCTCTTTCTACTTTGTCCTTAATGTACTGAGCAGTATCATCCGTACAGCTAATACCTTCCCAGAACGCATAAAAATAATCTTTCAATGATACGCATGACCAGTAGTATTTGTTCACTATGTATTGCTCGATATCAAAAGAAGCAAATGGATGCCCCTGTTTTGCATTCCAATACTTTATTAACCGAACCAATGGTTTAATTTGATAATTCTCAGCAGCATTTTTGTCCATTATTGCTTTGTTTGCTGCTGATGGATCTGTTGACATCCACTCTGACCATGATGATGCAGGTGATGGAATCTGATAGCCATAGTTGTTTATAGCGGGCACGAGTTCAAATTTAATATGGTTTAACGACAGTACTATTGTTGGGCTGGATTGAGATATTTCAGAAGTCGAGTACTTTTTTTCAGCAAATCTTTTAAGTCGATCAAGGTATGTTTGTGGTTTTTTCTGCCCATCGGATGTATCAAAAACTACCATGTAATCAATGTCAGAGTTACTATCAGCCTTGCGAGGCAAAATTGTACCTCGAGAATTTGAACCGAATTGAAAATGTCCTTTTATTCCATTACCAAAATACGAATCAAGCCGCAGTGATAGCGTATTAATAGATGTCGTAATGCTTGTTTTCTCGATATAAGATAAGACAAGATCACTTGCCAAATCTACGAGGTGCGTATTTACGGTCATTCATTGCTCCTTATGATTTCTAACGCCTCAAGCAGAGGCGCCAGCCCCGCTGGTGTCCTGCTGTATTGATTTGTTATGTGCTTTCAATTGGTCGATGAAGGATTTCCATAACTCAACACACTCTCTTGCCAAATCAAGTGCATCAAGGATTTCTGTGTTGATTACTATGGTATATTTACACTTCATGACTTCACCACCTCCACTGCCAGTAATCCAAGTCGACGTACGCCGTTCTTTCCCCGCAATTTGCGGTTGACGTTCAGTGCGCAGGGAGCGTGTGAGTTTGCAGTGCTTGGAACCATTGGCCAGGTCGGCACACACCTTCAGAGCTTTATGCCGATCTATATAGCCATCAATTTGCTTTGCAGTTATGGTCAATGTGTTCAGGTGAATAATCCAGTCCCTGATGTGATAGCAATGAATGAAGAAAGAAATAACATCGTCGTCATAGGCATCCTTGTCATGGCTTGAGGATGAGAATACACCTTCATAAAGCTCCTCGACACGCGATAGATATCTCTTTGCTCTTTCAAATTGTTCCAATGTTGAACTCCCTGAGCACATAACGCTTAGCTCACCGGAAAAATGCGAGCGTAGCGAGTATTTTGTCCGGTGGAGCTACTGGTTAAGACCATCACGCAACCTCCGGGTTGATATGTGAAGAAAACTTCTCGAAACGATAAGGCAAGCCAGATCGTTTACTAAAATCTTTCATAAAGGTTAGGGAAGTATTTACAGCCCATCTAGTGCAGCCGTAGCTCATACACTGCTGGGGAAAAAACACACCGTTTCCTCCAATAGCAGGATTGATTTCAAACCGCCCTTTCAATCGGCCTTCTATCTTACGATGCAATTCCTGCTCATCGTGCCATTCAGGTTTGAAATGTACCAGTGCATTACGCAGCTTAATAAGTGCATCGACATCTTGATATGGCGATTCACCAGCAGGGTATTCAGCAACCCCGCGAAACGACAATACTGCTTGATATTTTTCAAGAATCGATTTTTGTTCAAGAAGTCGAACAAGCGAATGAGGCGACTCTCCAGACAAGTTTGGAAATACCTGCTCAGGCTCACAAAGATATTCGTTTATGTTGGATTCGATTGAGGCAGTTGCAAGCATTACTGTAGCTGAGACTGCGCCAATTTGAGTATCAAAGAAGTTGCCCAGCGGCTGGTCTTCGTATGCACTTTCTATTTCTCCGCACATACGCGAGAAGCGAGCGGCGGCCATTATATGTTGCACAGCAAAAGCGCTTCGCTGCCGAAGTTTCATCTCGACCTTAGCCGGTCCAGTTTTTAGATTTACGCTTCCCGTGACAGTTGACATCTAGTGGTCCTTTTCTGGCCTTAACGGGTCGAATAAGGAGCGCGTCAGCGTCTGTCTTGATTCGATTGATGGCGATGGGTTAATAGTAGCAATGAGTTTATCAAGTTTGCGCTCCTTATTCGACCCGATGGCTCCGCGAAGCGGAGCCATCAAGATATTATCCAGGTCTGGCTAACATACGCTTTATCACAGCCCTTAATCATGAATAAATCTTCAAAGCTAGGGTTTCTAAACAGTATATCCAACATTTTATGCATGATAAACGGATCAGAATAATACCACAAAGTACGCGCATCGAGCGGCCGAAATAAGTCACTCAGCTGACATTAAAAAAATAAAGTCGAACGGCCGGGCCGATGAACTGGGCTCGGGCGTACGTAATCTGCTCAAGTACAGCAAAGCCTATGGCGGCAAAGCACCGGTGTTAGTGGAAGCCGATATTTTCCGAATTGCCATTGCCGTGCCCGAATCAGGCTTATCGACCGTATTATCGAATGCCGGACAAGCTACCGGACAAGTCACCGGACAAGTTGATGCCTGGATCCTCAACGTGCTGACAGCGTGCCGGACACCGAAAAAAAGCAGCGAAATACAAGACATTTCAGGGATTAAGCACCGCGAGACCTTTCAGCGCAATTATCTGGATTATCTGCTGAAAGAAGATCTGTTAGCGCGGACGATTCCCGAGAAACCCAAAAGTCCCATGCAGCGCTATCAGACGACCGCTAAAGGGCAACAGTTATTACAGGGTATTTGATAAAAATGATATAAATCACACAAATGATTTATGTCCAATTGTTGCGAAAGAAACAGAGCAACTCAGCCAATGATTGGCGGCAAAACGTCGCCAACTTTCATTTCCTAATACGATTGCCAAGCCTTCATGAACGCTAAGATAGACATAGAGGGGCAAACACTCGGCCAATATCTCGCAAAAATACCGAGGCTTTTACTAATGCCTTGGACTAAGCTCAGTGTGTCGTTCTTTTATTGGTTTCTCGTTTAAAAAAATGTGTCGCAACTTGCGACACTTTTCCGTAGGTAATGAATACGGATTCTTTCCTATCACACACAGTAGCGAACGCGATAAAAAATCAATACAAGTTCGATAAGGCGACAATTCAGGCATTTATTCGATCAATAAGCCACTTATCGGCGCAAAACACTAGTTGCATTGCGATCGATAAGCTTTATACTGGACACAAAACGAAACAAAATCGAACACAAATGACAAGTAAAACCAAAGTAATCGCTGTCGCAAATCACAAGGGCGGGTGCGGCAAAACCACGACGGTCGTCAATCTGGCGTCCGAGCTGGCGAAAATGGATCTTTCCGTACTGGTGATCGATCTCGACCCGCAGGCCAACGCCAGCCTGCACATCGGCAAAAAACACCCGAGCGAAGTTCCGGTTACCTGCGCGGAATTGCTGTTGTCGGAGGTCGAGAAACTGCCGCAATCGATCTACGATGACACTAACATCGAAGGCGTTTCTCTGATCTACGGCTCGCTCAATCTCGGCAAAGCCGAAGACGAATTGAAGGATGAAGCCCCACGGCCCTCCGAAGAGCTGCGCGAAAAAATAAACCACCTTCACGGCATTTACGACGTTATCCTGATCGATTGCCCGCCCAGCCTGAAACTACTCACAAGTAACGCATTGGCCGCCGCCACGCATTTAATTATTCCGATCGAGTCCGGTTCTCAGTACGGGATGTATGGCGTTACTGATTTAATAAGGCTAGTCGAAAAAATCAGGCGCATCAATCCCGAGTTGGAATTGATCGGCGCTTTATTGATCCGACACGACGCACGGCAAACGGTTTGCAAACTGATCGAAGCTTCGGCCAAGGAGCAAATCGGCAAACTCATCGATGTTCGCATATCGACCAGCACTAAGGTAAATCAATCCGCGATAGCGCAAACGAGCGTTCATGACATAGACCGAACCTGCAAAGTCTCGCGCGAGTTCAAACGGCTGGCCGACGTGATCGCCAAACAACTCAATCTTGTATAAGGAACCGGCTCAGTGGCTAAAGACATTAAAAAAATGCTGGAGAAAAAGCTGCAGGAAAACACGCAGCGTCATGCCTCGGCGGAACAGTCCGTCAATTTTGATCAAGGCCGGGAATTGGTCTCGGTTCTGGTCGGAAAGATCGAGCCGAACCCGTACCAGCCCCGCCGTATTTTCCCGCAAGACGAATTAGACAAATTGGCCCAGTCGATCGCCGAAGTCGGTTTGCTGGAGCCAATCTTGCTCAGGAAAACCGGAGATGGCTATCAAATCGCCGCCGGCGAGCGCCGCTGGCGGGCACATAAGCAAATCGAGCGGCGCCATATCGATGCAGTGGTCATGGAGATATCCGATAGCGATATGGCGGTATTCGCGCTGGCAGAAAATATCGACCGTGAGGATCTGAGCGATTACGAAATCGGCATCGCCCTGAAGCAAGTCGAAAAAGCCTTTCCGACCAAGAAAAAGCTGGCAGAGTCGCTAGGGCTTAACCGCCAGGATATGTACCGCTATTACGCTTATGACGACCTACCCGCATTTATTATAGAGGACCTTAACAAGAATCCGCGTTTATTGTCGAGATCGGCGGCCAATGACATCAAGCGGCTTTTGAACGAGAACAAGGATCATCCGGCTGTCAACGATTATTTGGCGGAAGCGTGGGATTTGCTATTGAGCAGCGACCTGGACCAAACCAAGATCGCGGCCTATGTCGCGCGCAAGCTCAAGGGTCACGAAATCAGAGATAGTCACATCCAGGACGCGCATAACTTGATCAGGGACGGCAAGAAGGTCGGCAATATCGCCAGGACCGAAAAGCACATCACCGTAAAGCTGAATGCAAGCGTCTTGAACGCCGAACAAGAGCAGAAGCTGAAGGATTTCCTCGAAGACCTGATTCAAGGTGAAGAGTGAGGATTTTCCCAAAACACTATGAAAAAGTGTCGCAACTTGCGACACTTTTTACCACCACTCCCCTCCAAGTTACCGAAGGCAAGCGCCGACGACATCCAATCGATTAGCAAATTCAACAAAAAATACCCTCACCCTTCGCCGACGGTGAATAAATCACACAAGCGGCGTGACTCGATCACCGCCTTTTCCTCCGGAAATCGGGATACTGTACCCAAGTTCAACGCACCGCTTGAACGAACCATACCAACAAAAACCAAGGGGAAACCGCCATGAAAACAGTATCTTTCGCAGCAGTCGTATTAATGTCAATCGTCGCCGGCACAGCCATGGCCGAAGGCTCCAAAATCGAAAAATCCACATTGATCAACGCGTCCAAAAACACGTTGACTAATACTCAGGCGATTGGCCGCAACAGTGCCGCCAGCACCGGCTCAATCAACGTGGTCGGTTCCAGAATCCAAAAGTCCACGGTCATCAATGCCTCGAAAAACACATTGACCAACACGCAAGCGATCGGCAGGGATTCGGTGGCGACAACCGGTTCAATCGACATCCGCTAAAAAACGCATGAAAGCACAAGGACGTGCGCTATCGGGATAGCAGGACGCGCAGGGATAGCGACGTTTTGGACACCGGCGAGCGATAAACAGAGCGTCAAGACTTCGGGCGGCGATGACAGGGATGTCTTCGCCGCTAGGCCATGGAGGGCTAATTCCCGCGCACGTTCGGAAAAGGAAAGACTGAGCCATTCGTTTGGCCATTGGGGCAATACAGGGACGTATTGCGCTTGGCCAAACGAGTGGCGGATTCAGTGAAATCAGGCTTCCGGCGGTCAGGCGGTCAAGTACCGAGGGTGTTGAACAGTGCCTCCGAATGGTGGGGCGGCACTCACATGGATGTGTGTGCCGCACGGCCATGGATGGCTTATGCTCGGGTGCTTCCGGCTAGAGGGCGTGAGCAATTCGGGAGGGCCGAGTTTAAAAGCGTACAGGGAGGTAGGCTTTTAAGCCGGACCAGACGATTTGCGGGTTCTGTGCGTTGAGTTTCGGATTTCGGCCATTATGTGAAGTTTCCTTTTATGCACAGTTTCTTAGTTTCGAATAGCTGACATCAGGAATTAAGCGGATTGAGCAAGGCCATCAGATAAAAAGCTGGTCATAATTTTTGCAAACTTCAGGGAGCGATTTTCTGTTGTTCAATTCAGAAACCAACCCTCAGCACTACAGATAGCTTTTTCTACTAAAAATAGTTCGCAACAGGGAAACAATCATGCGGAATTTATCCGTCATGTCGATAAAAAGTGAGCATTCGATACGCCTGATGACATCGACTGGAATAAATGCTGATATTGCTCCTTTTTGGTATATTTAAAAGCTTGTTTTAAATCATGGAAATTATGCAAAGATTGCGAGCGAGATAGAGCCTTTACAGCCAGCTTTCATCATGGTTACGCAAAACCGCTGCACATAAAAGGAAACTTCACTTAATGGCCGTTATGCAAAGCTTTGCATAACGGCCAAAAGCCGCCAGGCGGAGTAAAAGGGGCAACGGCAGCCGTCCATCTGATAGCAGCGTAAGGTGGGGAAGTCTGTGGGTCGCACCAGTCCGAACGATGCTTCATGCTGTTCAGCACATCTACGGCCTTACAATTGGGCAAAACCTCAGCCTTTCCTTGATCTATACTGTTCAGCAGTCAACTCAGAGGAAACCGAAGGGTTTGTTAGTTTTGATGATGTATCTCGATTATGAGATGATTGATATTGACTTTGAGCCAAACGGCCATTGTCCCGTTTCAGGGATTGCGTCCAGCCTCGCTCGAATTGATTATGTTCCGGGGAGCCGACCGGATAAGGATTGCTATATTTGCCATGGGATTCGTAGTACATTTTAATCCCTTCTCTATATTGATCTTCGTTAATCATTATTACCGTTTTCCTCAATTTTCAGACAAAGGGTATTGACTGCTTTTTTCACGAATAAACCCATTGGCATTTTACTTAATAGCGGTTAAGTTCCTTATTCTATTTTCACTACGTTTTTGAGCATCTTCCCTAAACACCACCAGCTTTTCCAGCTCGTCTAGCGGAATATTCAGCTCTTTTGATATAGTCGACTTGGTGATTTTTTTACTCCACAACTCCCTAAAAATCATCTCCCATAACGTTGACGAAATCGTCCCGACTGAATTCGGCTCGGTGTTTTTAAACCGCAGATTGATTTCGATACAAAAATTCCTATATTGCCAATCGCTCAAAATACCCAATTTATTCAGCCGGTAACACAGCGACGCTAAAGACACCCTCCATCTAACCTTTTTCTCGATCAAATACTCGATTGTCGGATTTCTGCAGACCTCAGACCTAATATCGCTTTCCGGCATTAAAAAACACGATGCAAAAGTATCCGCTTCCCGCTCGATCGCTTTACCATGATCCAATCGGCCGCCAACGTGCATGACCAAATGTCCAAGCTCGTGAGCTGCATCGAACCGGCTGCGTTCAACCGTTTTAAAAGAATTGAGAAAAATATAAGGCGTTTTATTGCGCCAAAAGGAAAACGCGTCGACCGTCTTAATATCTTCCTTGAGCGACAATATCCTTACGCCTTTCGATTCCAATAACTTCACAATATCGTTGATCGGGATTTGACCCAAACCCCAATATTCTCTCAATGCCAACGCTGCGCCTTCCGCCGTGTAATCGGCGCTTAAATCCGGAATATCCAATTCGGGCAGATTGAAACGCTCCGCCACCCAATCGGCGAACATAACACCAAACTCGCCGCTGGCCAAAGAGGCGTCCCGGTCCTTGATAGTCAGTGTCGATAACTTTCTAAAGCTAACGCCTTCGCAGTGAATGCCTTCAATATCATCCCCGAAAAAGAATGGCACAGGGAACTTCAATTCAGCAGATAACTTGTTAATTGTTTCTTCTTCCGGCTGGTTTTCGCCAGCTTCCAGTCTGGTTAGCGTCAATGGCGTAACGCCAATAGCCTCCGCAAGCGATTTTTTGGTGTGCTTTCTGCGTTTCCTGGCTAAAGAAAGCCTTTGCGGATTAAACATCTACTCTAACCCTTAAAGCTGATTTTAACGTCGTCGTCATAAACTGATTCGGAATCGCTCGATCCTTCTGTTGGGCGCGGGCCGTTCATGTCGAAGTTTTCCAAAATGAATATGCGCTCCATAAATTGCGAAAACTCGCCGTTTTCCAGTATTTGAGTCGGCTTAGACAGCTCGGCGTTAACCACGCCGTTTCTTTCACTCACGCAAATCACCCAAACGTTAGGATTGGTAGATTCGCGACCGAATAAGTCGGCCTGATTGGAACTGATAGCCTTAGTCTTGGCCGAGCCGCCACGCTTGGTGAGCGGCTGCGGATCGTGAGAAACATTACAGGCATAATCTACATTTTGATAAATCACCCGTAATTTCTTATCCGGGTTTTCGATGTATTCAATTCCGTTTTCGATCAACCTCTTCCACGTAACCCCATCGACGAAAAGATCGCGCATGGAACGCACGCCTTCATGGTAAGCAAAAGTGCCAGGGGCATTGACAGGGTGGTTGGAAACCGCATTCCGCTTTTGGGAGATAGCTCTAATAGCGACTTCGGCCAGCAGGCCTATGTTTAAATCGAGCAACAATAAGCGGTTCTTGACCTCGTGCTCGACTTTTAGAATTTTTAGCATTTAAATCACCGTATGTTGATTTTTCAAGCCTAAATTGTGGCAGGAAAAATCAACATGTCAAGCAGGTTAGCGATAACTCGCTTTGGCATGTTTGAAGACCAACTTGCTGAAAGTAGAATCGATTGCTTTGATATCGCTCGACTCGGAGTGTATAAAATACGTCACCTCCCATGAAGCGATGCCAACTCGAAGGAAGTCGTTTTTCAGGTTATCACTTTCGACACCAAGTTTTGCTAGTGCGGTGCCATTGTCGGGGTTCTCAACTTTCCGATCTTTTCCCATGGTGGATTCGCCAGAAATGGCATGAGAAGAGCCAATTCGAACGGTGGGTCATTGCAGTTCAATGGAAAGTTGAGGTCTACAGTTCCCGATTACGCTTCGCTAATCGGGGCTACGAAATATGTATATCATACAATCCACCGATAATTGGCGGCAGGTATGGACCAATTTTCGGCCATTCAATGGAAGAGGTTGACCGTCAGCAACGGGTCGCTATGTTGAGCTTAACATAGCGACCCCTATGTGTAGTACCCAACTATGTGTATATGCAGTATTACCGTTGAGGTCCGCCCAATAGAGCTGTCGCTTGGTGCGAACCTCAACTACACATAATTACAGCGCCTGAAGAAACTGTATCAATGCATCGTCATCAGGATGGAAGCGGCAATTTATAGTTTCCGGTGATTGGAGTCTCTCCAGCGCTTTATTCTTCATCGCCAAGTCGGCCTCAACATACCGATGGGTTGTGGTGGTACTTTCATGTCCCAGCCATAAGGCAATCACGTTAAACGCCACGCCAGACTGCAACAGATGCATGGCTGTCGTATGACGGATGGTGTGAGGCGATATCTTTCGCTTGGAAAGACTGCCCATTGTTTGGGCTGCATGCTCGACTGCGAGATTAAGTCGCTGCGTGACGTTAAATCGTGACATTGCTAGGCCATCTCGATTAGGTAACAGAGGGGAATCAACGCTTAACGTCGGGTTGTGCTTTAGCCAAGCTCTGATTTCCTGAACTGTGCTTTTCCATAAAGGTGTCGAGCGTTGCTTGCGTCCCTTACCACGCAAGTGGACACAGGCCGATTCACTCAAGATGACATCGCCAACCTTGACGCCAATGATTTCGGAAACGCGCGCGCCGGTGTTGTAAAGCAGAGTCAACAATAGATGGTCGCGCTGGGATGTCCAGGTTTCACCGGGTTGGCCCAATATGGCTAACATCTCCTCGCGGCTCAGAAAACCCAGCATGGGTCGTTCGAACCGTTTCATGGGGATACCCAGCGCCTGTTCAATTACGAAAAATGACGATACGTCGCGTCGGGCGGCGAATTTCAAAAATGCGCGTAAGGCTGTCAGCCTCAAGTTCCGGCTACGCACGGTGTTGTGGCGTTGCAGTTCCAAATGGTCCAGGAAGGCCAGGATCAAATCCGGGGTAATATCGGCCAGTTTCACTGCCGTTGGCATTTTCCCCAGGCGATGCTGGGTGAAATCCAGGAATAGCAGCATGGCATCCCGATACGAGGCAATCGTGCGCGGACTCATGGCGCGTTGATTGACCAGATATTCGGTAAAAAACTGCTGGACCAAAGCCGAGAAGGAGACTGGATGGGGTGCTGTGGCTTCAGTCATGACACACCTCCGGTAACTGCGCAAAGGCTTCAAACCGATTGGCTGCCACGGCCATCAGCTCGGGAATACCCGTCATATACCAGTAAGTATTGGTGACCATGGCATGCCCGACATAAGTGGATAAAGCCAGCATCTGTCGGTCGACATCCATGCCTTGTGCCTGCCATAGCAGTATGCGGCGAACGACAAACGTATGGCGCAAGTCGTGAATGCGCGGACCATGATGGGCACCGCGATTGATCCAGCCCAATTGCTCACGTAATTGGATAAACACCCGATGAACCTGCCGAGAATCCAGTTTATGCCCGAGGAGTCGTCCCCGCGTACTGATAAAAAATGGCGTATCATCCGTGACAGGGATATGGATGTTGCGTTGCGACCGATACTGTTTAAGCGCCTCTACCGTACTGGGATGAAGCGGTACATAGCGCGATTTGGCAAACTTGGTTTGCCGTATGGCAAGCATGCCAGTCTTTAAGTCGACATCAGAATCCAGTAAATGCAAGGCTTCGGAAATTCGCAGCCCCGTCGACGCGAGTAACCCGAACAATGTCTCGTAGGTAGCACCCCGCAAGCCTGGAATAAAGGAATCCAGGTTATGCGCGGCGGCCAGCAAATCGATGATCTCCTGCTCAGTATAAATATGCGGAGCCAAGCGCTGGCCGACTCGGCCAAAGATGCTGTCATCAGGTACCTCGGTGCGTGGTTCAAATTGTTGCAGGTAGCGGCAAAAGGAACGCAGATTCTTCAGTCGCCTGGCCCATGTGGCAGGATCATCGCTATGACCCTGGTCTTGCCGTGCCCAGTCTGCCATCATCTCGACGGTTAGCGGTTCTTGGCTATTCAGGGCATCAATGTAGCGTGCAAAACTGAGTACGGCATAGCCTGGGTTGCGTAAACCAAAGCCTAGTTGCCGCCGTTCGCTCAAATAATTTTCGGCATGGGTGGTCATCGTGATAGATGTATTCATGACACAACCTCAGGCCAAGGCAAGGCGACCGTTGCCAGGTTCTGGCTGTCGAGTTTGGCATACACCAGCGTGGTATTGAGCGAGCGATGCCGTAAAACATCCGCGACTTCTTTGAGAGAACTGCCACTCTCCAGGAGTCTGCTAGCCATGGTATGCCGCAGAAGGTGCGACCGTGTATAGGGTAGTCCTGCTCTGGCATAAGCCTGGCGAATCGACTTTCGGATCAAATCAGGGCCAACGGGCTGATCGCGTGGCGCTATGTTACGCACGAACACCGCACGATTGCTGGTGGGTGGTCGTTCATACTTCAGGTAATCGGCAATCGCTTGACCCGTGGCGGCTGGTAAGGGCATGACAGCTTCACGCCGCCCCTTGGTGCCACGTAGTGTAATCGTCGAACCCGGCCAATCGATGTCATCCAGGCCAAGATAGGCGATCTCACTACTGCGCAAGCCCAGATCCAATGCGCAATGCACGATGGCCGCCGTTCTGAGTGCCGCTGGCCCGTCGCACTCAAGCGCAGCTAGCAAGCGTTCGACTTCATGTTTAGTCAGCGTTTTCGGTAGCGATGCTTGTTGCCAGTTGGCCGGAAAACTGGTGACGCCGATCAAATGATGAACTGCATCGCCCAGGGTGGCGCGATAGCGAAAATAACTGCGTAATGCCGAAACCGTAGCACCGATACTAACCGTTTTATGACATCGCGTACTTTGGCTAGCTATGAACTGGCGTATCTGGTTGGGTTTGATTGCAGCAATCACCACGTCGCGATCGGCAAACTGCGTCAATAACAAACTGCGAACGACAGCAAGATAGTGTTTACGTGTTCTGGTAGCGAGTCCACGCACATGGTTCATGTGGTCATTGAATCGTCGAAGTTCCTCATCGACCGGCGTTTGGCCTATCGATGGATCGGCGATGATGGCATGGGCGCGCAGGATTCTCAGTAAATGTCCCAGTGCCGCATGTAAATCTTTGGCATCAGCGAATGCCGGTTTCTCGCAGCAACAGCTTGGCAAATGCTCATCCAAAAAAAGCTGGATTAGCCTTTCGTCGATGGTTTTGACATCAATATGGCTCTCGGTGAGCCAGTGAGCAAAATGCGTCAGTCCGGCAAGGTAGTTATCGATGGTATTGGATGCATAGCGGCAATCAAACAGATGCAGCATGAATGCATCAACGTGGGGTGCCAGTGTGCTATCCAGTAGCCAACTAGCGGTGTGATGGTCAACGTACATTATTATCTCCTGAGGTGGGTGAGATTCCACTTCAGGAAACAGGCAAAACTATGTCAAGCTAAGAATAAAGCATCTCGGCTCAAACCCAGTCGCGCTCGGCCTCTCAGGCAATAAAGATCAACAAGCTACACATAGTTTGCAACTACACATAGGGGTCGGAAACAGTCTACCAAATTGGCTCATTCACTGTTCCGGTTTCGCCAAAAACAAATAATCGCTGAAATTCTGCAGCTCCCTGGCCCGATTGCCGATCACTCGAATTTTCTTTTCAGCGAACATAAAAGCGTCAACCTCATCGGTCGCTGTAAGTCGTTTTACAATTCTGGTTTTCGTCGCAGATCAGTCTTTTGATGATTTTCTGCGGACTTCTCACAGGCTGTTGTGCCGAAATGCTATCAAAGTTGACGGCCGGCTCGATAGGCAACCTGTCTGAGATTTGATTGTTGGCCGAGAGCGTCAAAGTATCCCCATTTTGCGTCATACTGAAATGCTTCAGAGTGTTCATCCCAATCAGGGCTTGATCTATATGATCGTTGATATGAGCGTCGAGATTTCTGATTTCGGCATTGCCGATTCTCAGGCTATTTATCCGCGTTTCACGGTCATAGATCTTTCCGCCAGCCGTGTTTGTTTGGATTGAACGACCGAAAGGCAACCCAGCGGCGACCGCCATTTTTTCCGGGATCGTGGTTATGGTCGCTCCAGTGTCGATCATAAAAGGCATGGGAACATCATTGATCAGAGCAACGCCCCTGAAATGCCCTTGCCGGTCCGTTTTCAGTACGACGCCGCCGGTTATCGGCTCAATGGGAAGGGTGGCTTTGATTCTCTCTTCGGCTTGATATTTCAACAAAGCGTCGGCGCCGTACCAAAGCGTGGCCAGCATAAGCGTAGGGATAACCAGGTATTTCAGGCTTCCTCCACCTTTTTTGGGTGGCTTCTGATTATGATATTTTTCCCTGTAATAGTCTCGATCCTGTAGTCCCATTTACGGTTCCCATGTTTGTAACGCTCGCCATAATGCGCTAATTATCACCCAGGAAGCATCCTCCGAGTGAGACGTGCCGCACGACGCCTGTAATTTGTTCCCAGGCTCATGCAATCTAAACGCATTCCGGATCGCCAAACCAAGCCCGAAGTGTAAATCGAATAGTTTATCCTTCGGCATCACCGCAATCTCGAACTTTTCTTCGACGCTCAATAACCCCAGAAGCATTTCAACAGCCTCCGCCACCGTATCAGGGGGGGGTAAGTATGTGCCCAAACAAGCTTGTCCAAATTTTAGTCAAAATTCTAAACCCCTTGAGGCTAAAGGTGTGCAAAGCGAATATGACGAGTTAATGACAAGGTTATCCACAGATTTTGTGGATAACTGGATCAACGTATCAACGCGGCGAAAAATGTTGAAACAAAAGAGCCGATGAAGACCAGAATGATAATTGCCGGTATCGAGGCAATCGCCCATTTGACCATGAAAAAGACCATCGACATGAAAGGCATCTGGATGTCGGTGACTATCACTTCGCGCTTATCGTCGTTCATTTTTACCCTCGTTGTTTAGATAGAGAAGGCCATAGCGCATCATGCTTTTGGCGCCGGCCGGCGTCATTTCGATTTCCAAGCGCTTTAAAGCTTCGCTGATGACATCGGTATAACCGGTTTTGTCGTTCTCGATTCGAAGTAGCCATGTGCATAACGCCAAAATGATCCGTTAGCACTAACACAATCCTGTTAGATCTAACGCTTATTTAATCCCAAAACCATAATAGCGAAAGAGTCAGTTTTTGTCATTTTGAATGAGTATAGGTGTTAATACTTGGGGGATTACGTATAAAAGTTACTAAAACATTCGCTTAGGTAAATTTAGGTTTGCTGCGACTTGGTTTTGTGTGTTTTCGTGTTCCCTAATAGGTTTTTTGCATGAAACCAGGAATTTTACGTTTTGGTATTTTAAGTCTAATGCTACAAAATAGTAATTTTAGTAAATTCTGTTTCCGGCCGAAACGACCGGAAAGCCGCCGAAAACCGCCAACAGGTTTCGAACGAGCGGATGGAGTAGAGATGGCTAATTCGATTGAATTGAAGTTCAAGAAAATCCAAAAAGAGTTTCTTGAGTTTTTAAAGTTCACCAAGGGCCACGCCGAGACAACCTGCTACAACTACAACAGCGATTTGATTTTGCGCGCTTTATCGGCACAGTCACGATAATGTTTGGCGACATGGAAGCGATCAACCACAACCTGAGCCTTGGGCAGGGTTTCAAGTACCGCATTGCTATAGCCTTCGTTCATGTCGATGCAGACTTGGCGAATGCTTTGGCATTGCCGAGGCGGCAGCGTTTTTAAAAAGGCCTTGACCGTCTCTTTTTTGCGATCCGGTAACACGGCTAAGATATACTTTTCACGCTGCGCCGTCAGCCCGGACACGATGACAACAAAATCCTTATGCCCTTTATTCAAGGCAATTTCATCAGTGCCGAGCAACTCCAAGCGGGGTACTGCTGACCAGTCCACTTGCCGTCGAATATGACGATCCAGGATGCCCTCAATACACTCGACATTCAGATCCTGTTTCAGGTTGACGTCACTGAGCGTGCTATTAACCAACTCGCGTAGAATCCAATTTTTATAGGCTTTAGTATGCGGGCTTTTGGATTCATACCACTCGCAGCGCTGGGACGTGTGTCGGCCCTTTGTCACAGTAGGGGTATTGAAAACGCTTCGGCTTAATACGAATCCAAACCGGACGATCAAAGATAGGCAAATGCCGTAACGTAATGGCTTTGCCGTAACCGTGAAATTTGTCGATCGTTCGGCCGCATTGGCAACACACCGCCTTAGTACAGGTGCTAACGACTGTGATGACTAAGCCTTTATCGGTTTGTTGGTAGTTTTCGACTCGAACATTGGGTAAATCCAGCGGTATTTGTATCTGCGGTTGACTCATCGGTATTCAAAGAAGTAGTAGTGTCATTCCGGTATTTTACAGGAGGCTCCGGTTTCGGTCTTCTGGCATACTATATGTTGTGACCACCACGGGAAATTCGGAAGAGCCAACATTATTTGGAGCATCCATTTTGAACCGAATCCAAACGACAATTTTAAGATGGAACCCGATTAAGACGCCTCGTTGAGTCGACACGTATCCGGACTTTCAGTCCGTTATTCGAACTCACCTGCTTTAGCGGGTGTTTGTTTAGTATAAAAATTAGTATTACTCGATTGCATATAAAAGCTTCGTCTTTGATAAAATAACAATGAAATGGAATAAAAATGAATCTCAATCAAGCCTGCAAACCTCGCCAAAGTGTTTTTGACCGCTCTCGTAGAGATGTTGTTTTAAACATTGATGATTTGCTCAAAGGCCGCATAAACGGCGAACAATTCTTCGACGAGAACTTCATTACATCGGGCATGCAAATTCTGCTCGATAAGGTCTTCGAACGTTTGGCAGGACGCAGCAATCAAGCAAGTACGTTCCTTCTCAGTCAGGCTATGGGGGGCGGTAAAACCCATAACATGATTGCGCTTGGGTTATTGGCGAAAAACCCAGAGTTACGCAACAAGGTTTTGGGAGCTGATTGTCACGATTCTCGCCTTGGTGCAATCCGAGTGATTGGTTTCAACGGTCGAGAATCAGACGCAGCATTCGGTATCTGGGGGGAATTAGCCGAACAATTGGGCAAAAAGGAAGTGTTCCGCGACCTTTATGCACCGCTAAGCGCTCCTGGAACAACAGCATGGATAAACCTGCTTAAAGGCGAGCCAACCATCATCTTCCTCGATGAGCTACCGCCCTATTTTGCCAATGCTAAAGCCAAGGAAATTGGCGAAACGACTTTGGCGCATGTCACCAATACCGCTTTATCAAATTTGATGGTGGCGGTTGACCGCCCAGAGCTATCCAATGTTTGCGTGGTGATCTCTGATCTTCGGGCAACCTACGAAGACGGCTCAAACGAACTCAACCAAGCTTTAGATAACCTTGCCAATGAAGCCAACCGTTCATCGTTACGGTTAGAGCCGGTTAATCCTCAAGGTGACGAGCTGTACCATATTTTGCGCACCCGTTTATTTTCGGAAGTTGCCAATGAAGATACCGTGCGAGAAATCGCTCAAGACTACGCAGAAGCAGTGCGCAAAGCCAAGCAAATGGATATTACCAATGCCTCACCGGAATCTTTCGCGGCACAGCTAACAGAATCCTATCCCTTTCATTTTTCTATCCGCGACCTATACGCAAGGTTTAAAGAAAACCCCGGTTTCCAGCAAACGCGCGGCTTAATCCGTCTGATGCGGGTCATTGTTGCCGACATTTACACCGCCAATAATAAAGGTGTGATCAGAGCCGACCAAGTTAAATTGATTCATCCCTATGACTTTAATCTCAACAACGAAGAAATTCAGTCAGAAATTCGGGCAATTAACCCTTCTTTGACAGAAGCCATTACCCACGACATCGCAAAAGATGGGCACTCGATAGCGGAAGAGTTGGATATCCGCTTAGGCACCACTGACGATGCTCAAGACGTTGCCAAACTGATATTGGTCGCTTCATTGGCTGCGATACCTGGTGCAACGCATGGCTTACGAGACAGCGACATCGTCAGCTTCTTATGTGCGCCTGGACGAGATATTTCCGCCATCAAAAAGAATGTCATTGATTATTTGCCAACTCAAGCCTGGTACTTACATCGGAGTGTTGATGGCCGTTTATTTTTTAAGAACATCCAAAATCTGGCGGCCAAATTACATAGTCAAGCCAACTCCTATAATGAAGAAAGTTGCTTAAAAGAGTTACGGAACTATTTGGCTGGATTATTTACACCCCACAGTCGTGATTGCTATCAAGACATGCGCGTTCTTCCTTCATTAGACGAAGTTGAACTAAAAATGGATCGGGTAAACTTGATCATCACCCAGCCAGCAACCAATCCTGTGCAAAACAGCAAACTCAGCGAAGAATGGCAGAAGTTCTTTGACAGTGCAGACTTTAAAAATCGGGTGATGTTCTTAACAGGTAGTCATCGCAGCATGGGCCGATTGCTTGAACAAACTAGACAATACAAAGCCATCACCGATATCATTGCTGAATTTAATGCGGAACGCATGGCTAGCAGTGATCAACAATACCGTGATGCCGAAAATTCCAAGGACAAAATCACACTGAGCCTGCGCAGTGCTCTACAAGAAACCTTTACCACTCTGGTTTATCCCGGCAGAGAAAATGCACTGCGCGTGACCGATTACCGAATTCACTTTGAAAACAATCAATTCGATGGTGAAAAGCTGATTCGGGACACGTTGGGGCAGAAAGGCAAATTCACTACAGATGTCAGCAGCGACACATTTCGCAAAAAAGTTGAAGCGCGATTGTTTCGCAATCAACAAAAATCGCATTGGAATGAAGTGCTAAGAGCGGCCGCCACAAATACGGAATGGAACTTCCATGATCCCAAAGCGCTCGATGCCCTTAAATCCAAGATGCTAGACATGACTGTCTGGGTCGATGATGGCGGCATTATTAATAGAGAACCACCCAAACCTGAAACTCAGGTTAACGTTCAGGTACTGAGCCGCAATACGGACACCGGTGAAGCCAATCTCAAGATCACGCCAGTCAATGGTGATAAAGTGCTCTATGAGATCGGCGATGTTTGTCCCAGCAACGCTTCATTAGATGTTGCAGAAACCGAAGGTGGCTATTCACGTTTCAGCACCAGTGACATGCGCGTATCGTTTTTATGCATTGATAGTCGTAGTGAGCATGATCTAGGGAGTGTATATGTTTGGGAAAATACACTACAGCTAAAGCATGAAGTCATCCAACAAGGCGACGACTGGTTGGTTGAGCTAGAAGCCGTCCCTTGTGGTGCAGAAATCCGTTACACCACCGATGGCTCAGACCCTGGCACTATAGGCGCTCTTTACGAAGGGGAGTTTGAAGTTGCTACGTCCTGTCGTTATGTGCAGGCGATTGCCAGCAAAGACGGCATCCGATCACGACTCGAAAAGATCGATATGGATCAATATCGAGAGCAAAAGATCATTATTGAACCCACAAAGCCTTTGACTTGGAACACGCGGAATCTACGAAGTCTATCGGCCAAAGCGGCGTTTGACTTTATTGATCGTTTAATAAAGTTTGAGGGTACGGCGCAAGGGCTTATCATTGATGTGTTTGCCAACGATGAAACCGCCTCTATTAATTACAGTGCCGAAGGCTCCGCAAAATACAGCGGCGAAAACATTAAATCCATACTTGAAAAACTCCAAGGTGTAATGAAAGGTAGCCAAGTCAGTATCAGTATTGAGGAAGTGAAGTTCCAGCGTGGCCAGCAATTAATCGATTGGTTGGCGGAAATCGGTCGCCAGTTACAACCTGGCGAAGTGCGTCAATGACCGGTGCTCAGCCTGAAAATACCCGAGGACAAGCCAAAAAGCCTCAACCCTTGGGTTTTGGTTTCGATCCTGAGCAAACCGATCACTGCTTTATTGTGACAGTGCCCAGTTCAAAGGCCAAAGATGCCAAGGTACTTATATCGGAACATTTTCACTGGATTAAACCTGAGAAAGGTGAAGAAATAAACCCCACCTTTAACGACATTGATGCCCAGTTAAAAGCAGTTTTGAATCGTTACACATGGGAACAAATCGAAGAGCATGTCAAGGCGGAGTTCAACCGTCGCTTGCGGAATTTGGGCGTTAAAACTGGGCGGTGGCTGAAAAAAGGCCAAATACCCATTGATAGAACCTTGGGCAAAGAACTGACATTATTGGCTTGGGCTTTGGAAGATGCAGACCCGGAGCTGGCTGTCACCGCTGTGCATAACTGGTTAGGTTTAGTACCGGAAGAACGTTGGTGGCTATACACCATGACCAATGCGGCCACCGGCCATGCCACGAAAGGCCGCAACAAAGGTTGGCGTAAAGCCGTACGTTTTGCATTAACTGAAAATCCGGTGATGGAAGGTGTGTTGCGCAATAGACGCGCAGAATTTGAACTGTCGCTTATGCCAGGAAAAATCTAGTCTAGCGTCATTTCTGAATAATATTTTAATAAAAACTAATCCTATGCCATCCAACAATAAAACGTTTATTGAAACCCAGTTTCCGGTTTCACTAATTTCAAAAGAGTCATACAAGGAACGAAAAGCCAATCTGGGTCAGACATTGACTGGCTTAGGAAAATGGTGGGGGCGTAAACCACTTATCTTAATACGCGCATCTATCTTAGGCATGTTAATGCCAGCTAGCGACGACCCACAAAAAGATCGAGAGATTTTCCTAAAAATTCTCACCATGGATGCTGAAGGTCTCTGGCAACGCCGCACAAAGGCTATTTCGGCAAAAACGCTTTATGAATGGCTGCCCAAAAGTGAAGCTGAGCTGTTTTTTGAAGAAAATACTCGCGGTGGGGTAAGGTGGATAGCGGATTTGGACCCCAAATTAAAAGATGAAGTGACCCGGCGCTATTTTGATCACTTGAGTTACGACGGAAAATTGGAATATTGTGATCGCCCTGAACAAACCGAAGGGCCGAGTGATTCCTCTTGGCAAGATATAAATGCTCATTTAGACACCACGGCAAACAACCTTCAACAACTTGTTGATCAGCTCGGTCATTTTCGATTTGGTCATACTCCAAAAGTGGGAGATGCCTTTTGTGGTGGTGGTTCGATTCCATTTGAAGCTGCTCGTATAGGCTGCGAGGCATACGGTTCTGATCTCAATCCTGCCGCAACCTTACTCACTTGGGCAAGTATCCATCTAATTGGTGGTGGCAAAGAAGTCCAAGAAAAAATTCAGGCATCTCAACAAGCTGCATTTGATGCTGCCGACAAACAAATTACTGATTGGGGTATTGAGCATAATGATAAGGGTTGGCGTGCAGATGCATATCTATATTGTGTCGAAGCGATTTGCCCAGCTACTGGTTATTTATTACCTCTTGCTCCCAGTTGGGTTATTTCTGAGAAAGATAATATTTGTGCTGTGTTAAGGCCCAATCATGCCAATAAACGTTACGATATTGACGTGATTGTAAATGCCAATGAGGATGTTTTTGCTAAAGCCCAGCAAGGTACTATCCAAAAAGGACGTATGGTTTGCCCGGAAACAGGTGAAAGCTTTGCTATTTCAGCCATCCGGGGCGATAAATCTATCAAGGGAAAGACAATTTACGGATTAAGGTTGTGGGAAAAGCAAGACTTAGTGCCAAGGCAAGAAGACGTTTTCCAAGAACGTTTGTATTGTATACGGTGGGCAGAAACTTATTGGACAACAAATCCTCAAGGTGAAGCCGTTCAAAAAATTCGTAAACATTACTGTGCAGCAGCAGAAGATGATTTTTTGCGAGAGCGCAAAGTTTTGCAATTATTGCAGGAGCGTTTTTTCGATTGGCAATACAAGGGATTTATTCCCAATCGTGAAATTGAACGTGGTGGGGATAAAACAGAGGAGCCGATAAGAACAAGGGGGTGGAGCTATTGGCATCATTTGTTTACACCGCGTCAGTTGTTAATAGGTGGACTGCTCCAAGAACTATCACTCAATGAAGATAAAAATATTGCCGTGGCCAGTTATCTTGGAATTGCAAAATACGCTGATTGGAACTCAAGGCTATGTGCATGGATGCAACATGCAAGCAACTTAAAAGGAAATCAAACCTTTGTTAATCATGCTTTAAATACACTTTATAATTTTTCCGTTAGACCTCTTCAAAAAATTAAAGGGACATGGCTTTCGTCTTCTGAATACACTCCATACAGCTTACATAGCAAAAGTTCAATTTTCACGTTAGATGCTCGCGAAACTTCAAATTGGATGGACCTCTGGATTACTGACCCACCTTATGCAGATGCCATTAATTACCATGAACTTGGTAATTATTTTTTAGCTTGGTATGAACAAGGCATTGAGCGAACTTTTCCTGAATGGAGTCCCACCATTCGTAGCGCTTTAGCTGTCAAAGGGAACAGTCATGACTTTAAAAAAGCTATGGTTGAAATCTATTCGAGCTTATGTCGGCATATTCCTGATAACGGGTTGCAAATGGTGCAATTTACCCATCAAGATCCAGCAGTTTGGGCCGATTTGGGCATGATTTTATGGGCTGCCGGACTTCATGTCAGTTCAGCGTGGACTATTGCTACAGAAACTTCTACGGGTCTTAAAAAAGGAAATTACGTACAAGGTACAGTATTACTCGTACTTCGTAAGCGAACCAATGATGACGTGGTTTTCCCTGATGAGTTACCCAATATGATCGAGGATGAAGTCCGCGCTCAACTCGACGATATGTTGGCATTGGATGATCAAGAACAACCTAATTTTGGCGACACCGACTATCAATTGGCTGCTTATGCAGCAGCCTTGCGGGTGATGACCCAGTTCGCTTCTATTGAGGGGATTAATATTGAAAATGAGCTGTATCGTGATAAGCAGAAAAATCAAAAATCTGAATTCGAGAAACTCATTGATCAGGCTGTAGAGATTGCCTGTAATCATCTAATCCCCGTGGGTTTTGATGAATTTCATTGGAAAGGCTTGGCGGCAGCTGAACGCTTGTATTTAAAAGGCCTGGGATTGGAAAAACACGGTGAATTGCGCTCTGGTGCTTATCAAGAACTGGCAAAAGGCTTTGGTGTGCGTGAATACACTTTTATGTTTGCCAAAACCAAAGCCAATGAGGTACGTTTTAAAACCGGCACGGAATTCAAGCGAGCCAATTTAGGCGGGGATAACTTTGCTGGATCGTTGATGCGCCATGTATTGTTTGCCTTACATGAAACCGTTACGAAAGAAAACGCCAGAGAAGGCGTAAATTATCTGGTTGCAGAAGTGTCTGACTTCTGGGGCAACCGTAAGAAAATCATTGAAATATTGCGTTATTTGAATCGTCTTGCCCATATCGATCATATGCCGCACTGGGAAACCGACGCAGAAGCGGCGCAAACCCTGGCTGGGGCCATAGAGAACTACCACGCATAATTATTGGAGCATAGAGTCATGACAACCCATCTTGCTATTGATGATAATTTAATAAATGAAGCGCTCAAGCTAGGACATTTTAAAACCAAGGAAGATACTGTTGTGACGGCATTGAAAGAATTTATTAATCGACGTAAACAGATGGAGATTGTTGACTTATTTGGTCAATTCGACCCTGATCAAGATTACGATTATAAGCAGGGACGACGTTCTTGAAAGTATTGGTCGACACCTGTATCTGGTCGCACGCATTACGCTCTAAAAAGCCTGAGTTTGAAGCTCAGGCAAAAGCGCTAGCGGCTTTAATTGCCGATCAGCGTGTTTTGATCATGGGAGCTATCCGGCAGGAAGTACTGTCTGGTTATAGTGATCCGACCAAGTTTGAGACATTAAAAACCAAGCTCAATTATTTCGATAATACGCCCGTGCTGGATGAGGATTATGTGGTTGCTGCCAAGTTTTATAACCAATGCCGTCAAAATGGCATTCAAGGTTCGCACATTGATTTGCTGATCTGTGCGGTTGCGGTGCGCTTGGATTGTCCGATATTTACTACCGATAAGGATTTTGGCTTTTACCAACAACACTTGCCAATCAAGCTGTTTTCCACTGAAACGCCATTGTTTCAATAAATGATTACTCGTCATTCATCACGCGAAAACCTACTACAAGAAAGCTTTTTAAACCAAAGGCTGCAAAATGCACAAAGTTATGACCGCATTGCCGGTTACTTTAGATCCAGTATTTTTGAAGTAGCAGGTGAAGCGTTAGACACGGTTACCGGTACCATTCGTGTTGTTTGCAATTCTGACTTGAACCCCGACGATGTCCTTACCGCCAAAGTGGCTCAACAAGCGCTGCGTAAGTCTTGGTGCGCAGGCTCACCGGAGTTGTTACCGGAAGCTAATCGAGGCCGATTTTTCAAGCTATACGAGTATTTAATTTCGGGCAAATTACAAGTCAGGGTTTTGCCCGATGCGACCTTCGGTTTGATCCATGGCAAGGCCGGTGTAATCACGTTAAGTGATGGCTCTAAAACCTGTTTTCTGGGCAGCATCAACGAGTCGTTGACCGCATGGAAGCTGAATTATGAATTGCTTTGGGAAGATAATTCTATCGACGCAATTAATTGGGTACAGCGCGAATTCGATACCTTGTGGAATCACTACCACGCCGTCCCGCTAAGCGATTTTGTGATTGCGGATATTAAGCGCATCGCTGAGCGTGAAACAGTCAGCTCTACGCAATGGCAAGAGAAGCCTGCGCCTGAACAGGCTATCATAGAAACCCCGGTTTACCGCAAAGAGCTGGGCTTATGGCCACATCAAAAATTTTTTGTGCAACGCGCATTTGCCGATCATCAAAATGGTGGGGCTCGGTATATATTGGCCGATCAGGTTGGTTTAGGTAAAACTGTTCAATTAGCGCTTGCCGGGATGTTAATGGCAATGACCGGTACCAAACCGGTTTTAGTATTAGCTCCCAAACCTCTATTGTGGCAATGGCAGGATGAATTGCTAGAATTATTGGAAATACCTTCGGCAATATGGACCGGAAAAAACTGGGTTGATGAACAAGGTATTGTTTGGCCTTCAACAGGCCCGGAAAGCATTACCAAATGCCCGCGCAAGTTGGGTATCGTTTCGCAAGGCTTAATAACATCTGGGTCCAGTATCGCGGATTTACTATTGAGCATTCAATATGAATGCGTCATTGTCGATGAGGCGCATCGTTCGCGTCGCCGAAAGGTGAACGATAAGTCGGTCGAAGAAAAGGCGGAACCGAACAATTTAATGGCGTTCCTACTGAAAATGGGTTTTAGAACCAAAAGCTTGTTGCTGGCAACAGCAACTCCCGTACAGTTGCACCCCATCGAGGCTTTCGATTTATTAACTGTGCTAGCCCAAGGTAATGACCAAGTTTTAGGTGATGCCTGGAGCCCGTGGCGTAATGCAGAAAACACCGTGCCATTAGTTATGGGAGAAACTGAATTCCAAAATTCTGAAGCTTTGGCTTGGGAATGGATACGTAATCCCCTACCCAATGAGCGTGAACATGCCAGTTTCAGATTATTGCGCCGTCGGTTAAATTTAAGGCCGAGCGATTATATTGCACCGTCTGAAGCCTATAACCAACTATCAGGGCCAGATAAGACACAAATAAGACGAGTCCTGGGTAACTATGGACGAGAGTTCAACCCATTTATTTTGCACATTATTCGCCGTACACGGGCATATCTAGAAAGCACAATAGATACGACAACTGGCGAGCCCTATCTACAACCCGTGAAAGTAAAGTTGTTTGGCGAACGCCCTCATGAATCCATTGTTTTGCCGTTGTATTTTCAGCGAGCTTACACTTTAGCCGAGGAATTTTGTACTGCGCTGAGCTCACGAGTGAAAGGTGGCGGCTTTTTTAAAACCTTATTGCTAAGACGTATTGGCAGCACAATGTACGCCGGTCAAAGAACCGTTGAGAAGTTGCTGAATGAATGGAATACCGAAGCCGATGGTGAATTGATGGCTTCGGAAGATGAAGACGATACGGAAATTTTAGCGGCTGACACCATGAAAGATCTAACCGCGAATGAAATCCGGTTATTACAGCAATGTTTAACGGCTTTGCAATCAGATCGTGAAAATGACCCAAAATATCAAAGCGTGGTTGACTATTTGTTTGATAAAGGCTGGCTGGAGTTGGGCTGCATCATCTTCTCGCAATACTATGATTCGGTCTGGTGGTTAGCCAACCAGTTGTCGGAGCATCATATTCCTGATGAGCAGATTGCTATTTATGCGGGTAGTAACCGATCCGGTCTATTAATCAATGGCCAATTCAAACGCATGCCACGTGATGAAATCAAGCGCATGGTGCGTACTGGTGCATTGCGCTTGGTTCTCGGTACCGATGCTGCTAGCGAGGGCCTTAACCTGCAAAGGTTAGGCACCTTAATCAATCTTGACTTACCCTGGAACCCAACGCGTTTAGAACAGCGTAAAGGCCGTATTCAGCGTATTGGTCAGCTTCGAGAGGAGGTGCTTCTCTATAACATGCGTTACCGAGGGTCTGTAGAAGACCGGGTACATGAGTTGCTTTCAGAGCGCTTAGAAGATATTTTTGAGCTATTCGGTCAGGTGCCAGACATTCTGGAAGATGCTTGGGTTGATATCGCCATGGGGGATGAGCAGGAAGCAAAACGAAAGATACGCAGCATTCCTCAGCGCCATCCATTTGATGAGCGTTATAGTCAGGTAGCAGACATTGATTGGGATAGTTGTAGCAAAGTTTTGGAATCTGGAGATCGCCGCAAAATGTTGATTGGGGGATGGTGAGGTTAAATACAGAGCGTACTGCTTAAGTATTTTTAATTGGTAACCACAGAATTCGTAAAAAAATCGTACGCTAAGGCTCTTCAGATATAAGCAGCGGTCTAAATTGCCCAGCATTTAATCTTAAAGTATTCGGCGTCACAATATTTCCTGATGGCAAAGCTAAACGGCGCCCCTATATCTCGGCAAAAAGTACAAAGCCGACGCCGCCACCGCCACCTTCAAACGCCCCGCCACTTCCTCGACCGTACTACCCAGATCGGCCAACATCGTTTTTCCCGCTTGAACACCCTTCTCGGTCAACGCTGGCGGTCGCCCGCGGCCTCCAATCCAGGTGAACGTAGGGATTTGTGCGAAAATGGCAATAGCAGATAGACTCATGTGATCCTGGCTCGAAGGTACGCAAACTACTCATAAAGCGGACATTAAATATCCGGTCCCCGGGAAGAAGTAACCACCTCAAAATTTATTCTTGTTCGCAAATAGCGATGTTTTGTTTGCAAATAGCGATTATTTCTAATATGCTTCTCCCCACGTTGGAAAAGGGAGCCCGTCACCAGTTAATTGAGTGGGTCTAACCTGCTCGCGGAGACCCAGTCTCTACCTTTTGCGCCGCTCATGCTGCCGGGTCAAGCTAAATCGATCCATCTAGCCCAAGTGTGCGTTCACGTCGTGTGGTGACACCACGACGTGAAAACAGGGGTTTATTGCCAGTCACTCCCGACGTTCCTCTGGTAACGGTGACCCAACACTCATTCCGGGTGTTGTTAACTAGAGGAAATATGCTATGAAAATAGACTTTTTTAACGTTGTCTGGCAATCGCTTAAGGAGCGGAAACCTGAGAAGAAGGACCGCAGCAAAACTTGGACACTGCTCAAGTGGTTATTAAGGGTTAGTGTTTTTGTTTGGAAGATACTGAAGTTTTTCTTTGACGAGGGTGACACTGCTTAGGCGGTCCCCTGATTTTTTATCAGAGGTTATTATGATCAATCGAGCATTAAAAACTATTCGCCAGTTTCATGGTTTGACTCAGGCGGAGTTGGCTTTAAAGCTGGATATGTCGAAATCTTATCTTAGTGAAATTGAGTCAGGTAAAAAATCGGTTGGATACGATTTGCTAGAAAAATACTCTGAACTTTTCGATGTGCCTGTATCATCATTGGTATTCTTCTCGGAAAATCTTGAAAATTCAGACGCCATCCCAGAGAAATTTAGAAGCGTTGTAGCTGACAAAATTTTAAAAATTATGGAATGGGTTGTGGTACGAAATGAAGCGAAAACGACGTAAGCCAAAAATCATAACTAAGAAAAAATCGTACCCTTTACAAGACTCCGTCTTCTACAAACTATCCAGCAAAAAGCGTTTAGCTAATCTATTGTCGTCCACTTCTCAAGAACTGAAATCTCTCACGGGTATGGACAATTATCGTTGCTTCACTCAAACAAAGAACGGAAAGCCAAGGCTAATCCAAGAGCCACTACCCAAGCTAGATAAAATTCACTCCAGAGTTGCGAGCTTATTGTGTCGAATCGAGACTATTGACGGATTGCATTCTGGGAAAAAAGGAAGATCAAATATTTCCAATGCGCTTGCCCACATTGGTCTGGGTAAGAAGGTAATTACCGCCGATATTAAGAGCTTTTTCCCTACCACGACTAGGCTAAGCGTATTTGATTTCTTTTATAACACCATGCAATGTGCTCCTGATATTGCAGACCTGTTATCTAAGGTTCTTACCTATGATGAACACGTTCCAACAGGAAGTCGAGTCAGTATGCCGCTTGCATATTTTGCAAACAAAAAAATGTTTGACGAGATCGAGTCTGCTGCTAATGAATGTGGGGCTACGATGACCATTTACGTTGACGATTTAACATTTTCCGGTGTCATGCTCCAGAAAAGTTTTGCTGGTCAGCTAGAAGTAATAGCCAAAAAGTATGGGCATAAAATACATCCGTCAAAGACACGTTTTTATGGCGCCAATGAAGTCAAACTAATTACAGGTACAGCCATAAAGGGAAACGAGATTGCTCCCAGAAATAAACACCTAAAACAGTTACGAGGCGAGCTGTCTGAATGGTTAGAGAGTCCCAACAAAGATAAAAAGCTCACCAATTGTGTTTTGGGGCGAATGACATATATTGGGAGCATAGACTCCCGATACAAAGACAAAGCCAGAAGCTTTAGAAAAACGCATTCAAATAATCGATGAATTTCTGCTAAGTCTTGGGTTGTGAATGTCCTCTTTTTGCCGATCCAAGGATTCTAAAATCTGGCTGGGTTTGCATCGAACTTAGTGGCAATTTTTCGAATGGAATGCCCGATAGCTTTGAAGCCAGAACCAAGTGGCTGATTTTTTCCAAATTCTACGCCCTCACTCATACATCAACACTCTCAATAGACCTTGATCTAAAGATAGAGTCACAACCCCGCTCAAAACCCTATCAATAGACCTTTATTTGCATTATGATAGACGCTCTATCACAGTATCTAAAATTCTATTGAGAGAAATATGATTATCGGTTACGCCAGAACGTCGACAACTGAACAAATTGCAGGGCTTGAAGCACAACTTCGAGAACTCGAAGCGGCTCAGTGCAAAAAAATCTTCCAGGAACAGGTTTCCTCGGTTTCCGTCCGGGCTCAGTTAGAAGCGGCCTTGGAGTTTACCCGGGAAGGCGATGTCTTGGTTGTGACAAAGCTGGACCGGTTAGCTCGATCGGTTGCGGATCTCATGGCCATTATTCAGACGCTGGAAAAAAAGCAGGCCGGCCTGCGCATTCTTAACCTGGGCATGGATACGCAGACGCCCACCGGCAAGCTGATGCTCACCGTCTTGGGCGGTGTCGCTCAATTCGAGCGGGAAATCATGTTGGAGAGGCAGCGGGAAGGCGTCGCCAAGGCAAAAGCCGCCGGCAAGTATAAAGGCCGAAAGCCCTTGGCCGCTGAACTCCGCCAGGAAGTCATTGAACTCGCGGCCAATGGCGTAACAAAAACGCAGATTGCCCGGCAGCTTAACATCGGCGAGGCCAGTGTTTACCGGATTTTAGCTGCCAACAAAAAGGACTAAATAGGAGGACCGTAAGGATTCCTTCGTAAATGAGTAACATCCTAATCAGGTATGCTTCATTTTAATAGAATGCAGACCGATGTTTTACACATTCTAAAGGAAGGGAACGGCCAAAAGAAGACTTTGATACTTTGATCCCGAGTGACGGCAACGGACTATGTAGCGACCTTTAAATTTTTTCTCTGCTTTACTCCTAAACGCTATTTACATGGTGTCGCCGTATAGCAGTAGCCAAATTTTAGCCCGTTAGGTCTATTGCCGATGGCTTATTTTCCAGTCAAGCATCTTGCGTATGGATGCTGTACGGATTCCCCCCTGAACGGCTTTGGCTCCTTTAATCTACTCTGTGCGAAGTTCTTTGATAGCCGAAGAAATGACGCGACCTGAAGAGCGTATCAGCAGCAATACCAAACCGATCGCCACCACAATGTCGGGCCAACCGGAACCAGTCAACCAAACGGCGCCCGCTGCGACGAAAACCGATAGATTGGCCGCAATGTCGTTACGCGAGCACTCCCAGACCGAACTCATATTGACATCTTCGTGACGATGCCGCCAAAGTAGGTAAAGACACAGACCGTTGGCAATCAAACCGAGTAGACTGAAGCTTCCCATCACTTCGAAGATAGGCATCGTCGGAACATAGAACTGGTAACCAATCTGGGCGATGACGGTGACCGAAGCCAGCCCAATGAGCGCACCCTTGAACAAGGCGACCTTGGCCTTGACGGTAGCATCCTTCGTCACCGCATAAAGGCTTAGGGCATAGGTCAACGCATCGCCCAGATTGTCGAGGCTGTCCGCCAACAGGGATGTCGACTTGCCGTACACCGCGGCGCCGGCGATGACGAAGAACATCGCCGCATTGATGGCAAGGACGATTTGCAAGGTGCCGCGCTGACGTTCGCGCATGCGGTCTAAAGAACAATGATTATCGCAACAACCGGCCATGGATTTCTCGCTAATAATTTAACAGATAGGTTTGAACTCTCGGTAAAACGACCTTTATTACTTACGGGGCGTTATGTAATTTTACGTATTTTCCAAACGTTTGAAATTGGCTAAACAGCATTGGCCCGAAGGATTTCTGATTTCACAGGCGCATTCGCCGGATTGGGTTCGTTGAATGACGAAGTTTTTGATCGACTCTCCCTGACTAGTCGTAATCGCAGATAAGTACTCTTCCGCATCGATATCGAAACAATAACATAGCTTGCCATTTTGAATCGCCTGGAAGGTTCTTAGTTGTTGTTTGAGAATAATGTCGCCCGCGATGGAAAAGTAGGCAATCGGGCATTGTATCGATGGACAGAAATAATAGTTATCGGGTGCTATCAGTTGATTTTCCGGGAATCGGACCTGATGGTAAAGCGTCGCCATGCCGACTTTTATGCATGTTGAACCACACTCGGGACAAGCTTGTTTTGTTTTTACAGAGGTTTTCGAACAACAATCGGACATGGATAGATAGTTACTTGCGACAGTTATTGACGGACAATGCGCGCGGTCGCTGGATAACCGGCATCGCTGCTTGCCTTGATTAAAGCCTGAAGATCGGTTTGCCGAGGATCGAAACCGACTTCCGCCGTTTTCGAATCGAAGTCGATTGTGACGCGTTGTACGCCTTCGACGTTCTGCAAGGCCTTTTTGATGGTGAACCTGCACAGCGGGCAAGTCATGTTATGGATGTCCAGCGTCACCACTTGCGTAGCGTTTTGATGTTCAAAGGCTATGCCGGCATGAAGGATAGGCACGAACAGAACGAGTAATGACATACTCAACATCAACCAACAGGTTTTCATCGTCATAGTGATTTATCTCAGAACAATAATAATGGTGCAAACCAAGGAAACGCCAGCAGCAATAGAATCAGGGTGGAGCCGATCCAAAAAATGATACGTTGTCGACGCCGAACATCGGAATGACCGCAGACATGGGCCTCATTACAGCGAGAAGGGAGCCAATAGAGCCGCCGAAAACCTAGGATGATAAAAGCCAATGCCAGGGTGACAAAGAAAGGGCGAGTCGATTCCAATGACGTCAGCGTGCTCATCCAGGCGCCGCCAATACCCAAAGAGACCAGCAAAAGCGGGCCGACACAACAGGCCGAAGCACCGATCGCGGCCAATCCGGCACCTATGCCCAGCCAAACGGAATGTTTATTGGACTTTTCAGGATTTGTTTGCATGGAGACTCATCCTAACTGAACGTTGGCCGGCAGTCTAAACCCTGTTCTCAAGAACAGGGTCAAGCGGGAAGCGATCTTTTCTAATCGGGACTTACCGTATCGTCATCGTTAAACGCGTCAAGAATGGCGCATTGCTCCTTTGCACTTGTCTGGCGACAGCTATCGACCAGCTTTTCCAGTGTCTGCTTGAGCGTCATCAACGCGTTGATTTGTTGGTCGATTTGCCGACATTTTTGCTCGGCGAGCTGTCGTACATCGGCACACTGTTTGCCATCGAGCGACAGCAGAGCAGCAATTTCTTTTAACGTAAAACCGGCCTGCTGGGCTCGTTTGATAAACCGAATCTTGGAAACCGCCCCGGCCTGATAATGGCGATAGCCATTGAGCGGCTTCTCTGGTTCGTCTAACAACCCGATACGTTGATAGTGACGAATGGTTTCTATCGTGACGCCGCTTTGCTTGGCCAGTTTACCGATGGTCAGTTTCATTCGCTTTTTATGAAATCTCTGATTGTGATAATCAATCGTTGCGCAGCCGTTAAGAATAACAAAGATTCAGTCGCGGTTGTTGGATAAATCGGCGATAGTCGATTCGAAACAGCTTCATCTTATCGGAATTTCCAACTCTTCCAATAAGAATAAAGTGCCGGAAAAACGATTAACGCGACGATCAGCGTCGACACGATTCCGCCCACCATCGGTGCCGCGATGCGTTTCATCACGTCAGCGCCGGTTCCCGTCTGCCAAAGAATAGGCGTCAGGCCGATCAGAGTGGTGATACCCGTCATCAGTTTCGGGCGAATGCGGCGGGCAGCGCCTTCAACGATCGCTTCGGTAAGATCCTGCTGTGTTTGCAAGCGGTTTTCTGTTGAGCGCTTTCGATAGCTCATGTCCAGATACAGCGTCATCAGCACGCCCATTTCGGCTGCAAGCCCAGCCAGCGCGATCATGCCTACCCACACCGCGACGCTTAAATTGTAATCGAGCCAATACAACAGCCAGACGGCGCCGATCAGCGAAAACGGAATCGTCAGCATGATAATCAAGGACTCGCCGATGGAGCCGTGGTTTAAGAACAACATCAGAAACACGATCGCCAGCGTCAACGGCACTAGCATGCTTAATTCGGCCTTGGCCTGCTCGAAATACTTGTATTGCCCGGCCCATTCCAAGCGGACGCCTGGCGGCAACGCAACTTCGTCCTGAACGACTTGTTTCGCCAAGTCCACGTAATCGGCAATGCCGGTGTCTTTAACATCGACCAACACAAAAGAAACCATAAAACCGTCTTCGTTACGCAGCATCGGCGGTCCGCTGATAAATTCGAGGCTGGCTAACTGGCTGATAGGGACTTGCGCGCCGCCGGGCGTCGGCACCAACACCCGGCTCAAGGCTTCCGGGTTGTCGCGAAACTCGCGGGCATAGCGTAGATTAATCGCATAGCGTTCGCGCCCTTCTATAGTGCGAGACACCGTTTGTCCGCCTACTGCGGCCGTCAGCACCTGTTCCACGTCATCCACCGTCAGGCCGTAACGGGAAATTTTGTCGCGGTCGATGACGAAATCGATGAAATTGCCACCGGTCAGGCGTTCGCTAAATGCGCTCCGGGTAAAGGGCTGGGTGCGCTTATCCTGTTGTAAGGCCTGCTCAATAGCCAGCGAGGTGCTTTCTATCGTTTTCAGATCGTCGCCGAACACCTTGATGCCCAGATTGGATCGAATGCCGGTGGCCAGCATCTCAGTGCGGGTCTGGATCGGCATCCACCAGATATTGGGCATGCCCGGAAAGCGCAGGGTCTTGTCCATTTCGGCGATCAGATCGTCCCAACTCAGGCCGGCACGCCACTCGGCTTTAGGCTTTAACGTGACGACGGCTTCCACCATCGATAACGGGGCCGGATCGGTCGGACTGGTGGAGCGACCGATCTTGCCGAACACTCGTTCCACTTCCGGAAATGCCTTCAATTGCCGGTCCATCGCTTGTAGCACCTTGCCTGCTTCGGTGATCGACATGCCCGGCAACGTGGTGGGCATGTAGAGTAGGCTGCCTTCGTTCAGCGGCGGCATGAACTCGTTGCCGAGCTTAAAAAACACCGGTAACGAACCAAGCAGCGACAGTAGTGCAATGCCGACCACCCAGCCGCGAAAGCGAAGCACCCAACGGACCACCGGTATGTACACGGACACGATTTTTTGCGACAAGCGGTTTTGCTCTCCGTGCAGTTTGCCGCGAATCAAATGCACCGCCAAGGCCGGAATCAGTGTGACAGCCAGCAAAGCGGCAAAACCCATCGCATAGGTTTTGGTGTAGGCCAATGGCTTGAACAAGCGGCCTTCCGTCCCGTGCAGCGCAAACACCGGCAAAAACGAGACCGTGATGATCAACAACGCGAAGAAGATGCTGGGGCCGACCTCCTGCATGGCCTGGATGATGATGCTGCGCCGTTCCGAGTCGCCTATGTTTTCCCGGTTTTCCAGACGTTTATGAATATTTTCGATGATCGTGATTGCCGCATCGACCATTGCGCCGATGGCCACAGCGATGCCGCCCAAGGACATGATGTCCGCGGTCAGATGCTGTGCCGACATCGGTATGAAAGCCAGCAAAATGGCGACGGGCAAGGTTAGAATCGCGATCAGCGACGAACGGAAATGCCATAAAAAGCCAACGATAACCAGCGAAACCACCAGCATTTCTTCGAACAAGGTATGCTTCAACGTGGCGATCGCACGTTCGATCAAGTCCGAGCGATCGTAGACCGTGACGATTTCGACGCCCGGTGGCAAGGAGCGTTTGATGTTGGCAAGGCGTTGTTTGACCCGATCGATGACGTCCAGCGCATCTTCTCCGTAGCGCATGATGACGATGCCGCCGACCGTTTCGCCGTGGCCGTCCAGTTCCGCCAAACCTCGGCGCATGGCCGGTCCCAAGCTCACCTTCGCGACCTGGCCGATGGTGATCGGCGCACCGGCCGGATTGGCCACCAAGGCGATGCGTTCGATATCGGCGATGCCGTGGATATAACCTCGGCCACGGATAAAATGTTCGTGGCCTGCGATTTCAAGCACCCTGCCGCCGACATCGTTGTTGGAGCGGCGGATGGCACTGGCCACCTGGTTCAGGCTAATGCCATAGCCGGCTAATTTGTCGGGATCGACCGTGACTTGGTATTCCTTCTCGAAACCGCCGATAGCCGCCACTTCCGCCACGCCTTCGACCGACTCCAGCCAATAGCGCAGCTTGAAGTCTTGCAGGCTACGCAGTTCGGCTAGGTCATTTTGCCCGGAGTAATCGACCAGCGCATATTGGTACACCCAGCCCACGCCGGTGGCATCCGGGCCCATGGTCGGCTGCGTACCGTCGGGTAATTGCGTTGACACGGCATCCAGGTATTCGCCGACCCGGGAACGCGCCCAGTAAATATCCGTGTCTTCCTCGAAGATCACATAAACAAAACTTTGCCCCATGAAGCTTTGGCCACGCACCAAACGCACGTTGGGCGCCGCCAACAGCGCCGTGGTCAGCGGATAGGTGATCTGATCTTCGACCAAATCGGGGCTACGTCCGGGCCAGTCGGTGTAGATAATGACCTGGGCATCGGACAAGTCGGGAATGGCGTCCAGCGGTGTGGCGAGCAGTGACCTATAACCCCAGAAAGCGCAGATCGACACGATCAGCAGGGTCACCAGGGCATTGTTGGCGCAATAGGCGATCAGTCGCTGAATCAGGCCCGGATGATGGTTATGCGTTTCGTCTACCATTGTTCCAATCCCGATTTAAGTTTGCTTTCCGATGCGATCAGGAAATTACCGGAGGTGACGATCTCATCGCCCTCAACCAACCCTTCCAGCACCTCAATGTAATCGGCATTGCGCAGCCCGGTCTTGATTTTTTTAGGCAGCAAGCGGCCTTCGCCCAAATCGACAAATACCACCCGCTTTTCGCCGGCATAGATCACCGCCTGTTCCGGAACCAGCAAACGCTTGCCTAGGTCGATTTGAAGATTCATGCGGGCATAGCGGTCGGGACGCAGCTCACCGTCCGAATTCGGCAACGTCATGCGCACCCGCGCGCTACGGCTTACATGATCCAGGCTCGGTTCGATGAAATCGATAGTGCCGCAAAAACGCCTATCCGGTTGATCCTCCAGCACGACTTCGGCGCGCATGCCGGGCTTGAGCCACGGCAAGTCGGATTCGTAAACCTGAGCGTCCACCCAAACCTTGGATAAATCGGCTATGCGTAACAGCGGCATGCCGGCCTTGACGGCGGAACCGGCCACGATATGTTTTTCGACCAGGGTGCCGCTGACGGGGGACGCTATCGTCAAATATTCCAAGGCCTTACCGCGACGGGCCATGTCTTGAATCTGAGCCGGCGCGATGCCCCACAGCGTCATGCGGCGCCGCGCCGCGTCGGCCAGATTGCCTAAACGCTCGTCGCTTCGTCGCAAACTATCGAGGTATTCTTCCTGGGTAGCGACCAATTGCGGATTGTAGACGGTCAACAAGGCTTGGCCTTTTTTCACCACCTTGCCGACATAATCCGCATTAAGCTCACCGATCCAGCCGTCGAACTTGAGACTGATGTCGGTTAGGCGGGTTTCGTCATAGACGATTTGCGCCGGCGAGCGGATAGTTTTAATAAGCTGACGGTATCCGACTCGGCCGGTGGTCACGCCGATTAGTTGCCGACGGTGCGCATCGATCGTGAAAGTGCCTGGTTGTTGCGGAACGGCCTGACCGGAGACGACTTGTCTCGGCTGATGGTCGCTGGCCGTGGAGGACGTCAACTCGACACCTTTTCGGCCGGTGCTCATATCGAAGGTCAGCTGCGCACTGCCTTTGGCTTCGGATCGAATGGACAGCGTCAACGGCCAGTAGCCAGCCATCGGCAGTTCATAATGACCGCGATAATGGCCGGGACTGTCCATTTTCATTTCGATCGGCACCGGCATGGCCGGCATGGAGCCCATTGCCGGCATCTCCGACACGGCCTTGATGCGGGCATCGGAAACGGGCTGCAAGTCTTTGTCTCGGATAAACAAGCTAATTGTGTTTTTGCCTACTTTAGGTTTTTCAGGGATCAGCGTGACATCTATGCCGAAAGGTCCAGCCCAATGGCTGGGCGCATTGTTGGATTTTGGTACGGTATCGCCGGTTGAATGATGGCCAGTCAACGTCATCGCACTGAATACCGCCAGCAAAACGGCAACGCCTATAAAAACAACTTTTTGCCTGGTGTTCATAGCGCTGCCCCCTGCGTTAGTTGTATGGCTGAAAAAGGCGATACGCTGCCGACCGCCTGCTCCAGTTCAGCCAGATGGCGGTGCATATCCGCCAATGCCCGTTCGCTCTTTAATTGGATTTGAATCAGATTTTTCTCGCTGCTGAGCAAGGTCAGAAAATCGCCGTCACCGCTTCGATAATTGATCATTGCCGTTTTTAGGGTTTCGTCCGCCAACGGTAACAATTTGTCTTGATATAACTGATAGACATGCAGGCTTTCAACGGTCAGCTCGTAAGCAATCTGCACTTGTTCTCTGATCTTTGCTATGCGGTCGACACGACTCCATTCCTGTTGTTTTAGACGGGCCCGCGCTTCATCTTCAGCTGCCTGGCGTTTGTCTTGGTCCAATGGCAGATTGACTTCGACACCGACGATGAAGCGTTGCTCATCTTGCCGCCAAAAGTTGTTGTAACCCGCCGAAACCTTAAAATCGGGATAAAAGTCCTTTTCGGCTAAATCGCCACGTGTTTTGGACCCTTGGATGCGAGCAGCCAGTTCTTTCAATTCCGGTCGCGATTGCAAGGCAATTTCTTGTAATGCCGCCGGTTTGGGCAGGGATAGTGCAGTGCTTAGTTTGGCTGGAGGCTGCAAAGGGGTTTCCGGCAGGCGGTTCAGTAACGTATTCAGGCGAGCCAGCAACGTTCGCCTTTCCCGCTCCAATGCGATTTTTTGGTGGTCGAGCAAGGCAATTTCGACCTCGGCCTGCAATGCATCCTGCTTGCTGGCGAGGCCTGTTGCGTAGTGATTGAGAGCGATGCCGTGAAATTCGTTTAATAAGCGTCGGTTGATTTCATTTACATTGAGCGCTTGATGAATGTAATACCAATCCGCAAACAATGTCTTCGCGGTCGCCATGAGCAGCAAGCGCAACGTGCCGACGTTTTCTTTGGCCGCCTCGGCGTCGAAAGCCGCCGCCTCAGCCCGTAGTCGCCTTTTTCCGGGCCAGGGTAGTTTTTGCGAAATAATTGTATTCTGCGAAAAACCGCTTTGCTGACTGTCTATCGTCAGCGGTGCAAAGCTGTGCGAAACCATTGGATCATCCAAGGCCGATGCTTGCACTGTCATACTATTTGCGGCTTGCCATATTGCCTGGACAATTTCCAATTGCGGATTTGCGGCCAGAATATCGGCGACCAATTTGATGGATGATAGGGTTTCTTGAGCTTCGTTGTCAGACGAAGCATCATTACTGAAAATGGTTGGCTCATTAGAAGGAAGGACGGCATGGGGCACGTCGGCTAAGCCGATTGTCGCCCAAGTGAAGATCACAGCCAATAATTGCCATCGGCAGTCATAAAAGCATAATTTCATGAATATTCTCTAAATGAAAATCATCACAGGTGTAAACAAGCGCATTCCCGGGTGACAGGAGGCTTGTTACGTTCATACACCAAAGCTAGGTGCTTGGATTTTTATCAGTAGAGACCGGCTTATAACCGTATGCGAAGAGTACGCAGATAGACTGGCCTGTTACCGCTTATCGGCAACGGTTCGTGCGGAAAGATTGCAAGGATGGGCTGGGCTGGCAGGAGAGTATTCGTTTCCTGGAATCCAACAAGCGGTGGGGGTTGCGGGCTATCCAGCAATAAGGTTAGCGTTTCAACCGTGCTAGAAGCGTGTGTCATGGCCACATCGGTCAATGAGTCCTGGCTGATTTCACAACACTGGCTTTGAGTTGAATTTGCCTGCATCGCGCAACCCTTGGTCATTGGACACGCGTCGGGCATAGCTTCATCGCAACAACACACCATTTTCGGTTTGCCATGCATGAATTCGCAGGCAAACAACAACTGGGTATGGGACAGCAAGGTTGCACCGAGAAAGATGCAACAAAGTAAGCGCTGTAATATTAAGTTGCGGAAAATAACCATGCCGTAATTGTAGTTGAATGATCTAGGCGTTCAAAGTTTATTAAGACAAAAAGCGTTAAAAATTGTCACTTTTCATTTACCGATATCTTAATTATGTTTGCTGATCTAGGGGTCAGCTCACGAAACGGAAAAAATCGTACGCTAAGCGTAGCATGTCCGATCCAGACGGACGACTGTCCGTTGTTCCGAGGAGTCTATCGAAAGAGCTTGCGTGGTATCCACCACAGATAGAACACCATTCCGAAGAGTTCGACCAGAGACTGTAAGACAATTACCACTGCCGCCACTTCCCAGCCATCCGGCAAAGAAAACGCAAAAGGAAGGACGACAAACGAATTGCGGGTGCCCAGGCTGAATGCCAGTGTTCGCCCTTGATCGGTCGGCAGCGCCATCAATCTCGCCAGCCCTTTGGCGATCAGAGCGGCCAACACCAGAAATGCCACGAACAACGGTACGACGACTGGGAAAAGACTCAGTGCATTCCGCACCGCACTGATTTGCACTCCGGCGATCAGGAAGACGACTAGAGCCAATAGTGGCACCGGCCACCAGGCCAACCGCTCACGCAGCTTTTCCCGTGTCGGTTGAGCCTCAAACCAGCGCTCCGATACGGCTGCTGCGATCATCGGCACGATGACAACGAGCAGCGCGGGCCATATTTCGGTGAAGCTAAGGGGTGCGGCCAGTTTGGTGTCGAGCATGAGCCATAGGTAGACTGGCAGAAGCAGGAGTTCCAACAGCAGGTTAAGTGGCGTCACTGCGATGGCTCGAGGCACGTTCCCTGCGCCCAGTTGACTGAAGGTAATGAACCAGTCGGTGCAGGGCACCAACAATACCAACAGTACGCCAAGACGCACAACCGGGTCGACAGGTAGCCATTGCAGAAGTGTCCAACTCAGCAGAGGCAAGGCAATGAAATTGCCGGCCAGTATCGCGGCAACAAATCGCCGGTCGCGAAAAGCTTCACGCAGATGGAGCAACGGCACTTGTACAAAGGTTGTATATAGTAGAAGCACCAACGCCGGCCATAGCAGTTTTTCAAAGAGGTGGGTAACGTCGGGCCAGGTGCTGCCCACCAGCAAGCCGCCGATGATAGTTGACAGATAAATCCAAACCTGTCGACGTTCGAGGGTTAGACGATCCAAGGATGCGCTCCAGTTGGTTAGTGATATCGAGCATCGAGGGCCGATACGCCTGAACTGTCATTTTAAGGCATACCCAAATTTGACAAAATAGAATATAGTGCGGAATCCGGTGAACAGATTTTTTGAAGATCACTTGACCGACTATTTTATGTCAGCCATTTGAAATTTGGCATAGACCGAACTGTTGCTCTGAGAAAAATAACGGTTTCTCAATTAAGAAACATTGGTTTAGCATCTTTTGGTTTTAGTAATCTGAGTCCATTGGCCACCACCAATAAAGAGGCCCCCATATCCGCTGCAATGGCTTGCCATAATGTAGCGACTCCGGCGAAGGCTAATATTGCAAAAGCAGCTTTCAGCGACAGTGCAAAAACAATATTTTGCCGGATAATTCGCAACGTTCTTTTTGAATGCTTGATTAGCCAGGGTAATTTGGATAGATCATCACCCATCAAGGCAATATCCGCTGTTTCTATGGCCGCATCCGAGCCCATCACGCCCATGGCAATGCCCAGGCTGGCTCTGGCCAATGCCGGGGCGTCATTGATACCATCGCCGATCATGGCGACATTTCCGTATTGCTCGACCAATTGACTGACTTTTTTCACTTTGTCCGCAGGCAGTAATTCCGCGTGAACTTCATTCAGTCCGATTTGCCGGGCGATATTTTCAGCCGTGACCTGATTATCGCCGGTCAGCATCGCTAGATGTTTTATGCCGCAATGTTTCAGGGATTGTAAAATCGATTGGATGTGAGGCCGCGGTTGATCAGAGACGGCAATGAGACCACAGACATGTTGATCATTGCCGATGGCGATCACGGTTTGCCCGGTCTTTTCCAATGTCTTTGCCTGTTCACTGATTTCCTCAGTTTCCTGCCCGCGTTCCAACAGATAACGCCTGGAACCCAGCCAGAAATCCGTGTCGTTAAATAAACCCGTTACCCCTTTACCCGGCAAAACGCTTACATTATCCGCATTGGCGATTTGAATGCCCTGGCTTTCGCTATAGTTTAAAATGGCTTTGGCGAGTGGATGGTTGCTGCGCGACTCTAAGGCAGCGGCTCGGCTGAGCAGTTCTTCCTGGGTATGATGATTGAAAGGATAAAGCCCTGTCACGACAGGATCTCCAAGCGTCAACGTGCCGGTTTTATCAAAAGCAATGGCGTTAAGGTGTGCCGGGGCTTCGATGTAAATCCCGCCTTTTACCAGGATACCCTGTCTGGCGGCACAAGCTAATGCGGCAACGATACTGACCGGAGTGGAAATGACCAGCGCGCAAGGGCAGGCAATCACCAATAACACCAGCGCTTTGTACAGCCACAGCTGCCAAATTCCCGAAAAAAATAAAACCGGAATCGCAAAAACAGCTAAGGCCAATAGCATCACAATAGGGGTGTAAATACGGGCAAACTTCTCTACCCATTGTTCGGCTCTGGCACGTTTGCTATGGGCTTCGTCAACCATCCGAATAATATGCGCCAGCGTGGTGTCGGAAGCGATTTTGCCCGCTTTGACTTCTAACACGGCTTCGCCGTTGATACTGCCGGCGAACACTTCATCACCGCTTTGTTTGCTGACAGGGACGCTCTCACCCGTAATCGGCGCCTGATTGACGGAACCCATACCGGCTACCACTTCACCGTCCAGTGGAATTTTATCGCCGGATTTAACAATAAATGTTGTACCGACCGTAACGCTTGCCGCCGGTATCTGACGCTCCTGCCCATTCATATCCTTGATGGTGACATCGGAAGGCGCTAAATCCAGCAAGGCTTCTACGGCTTGTCGGGCGCGGCCGATACTCCAGCTTTCAATGGCTAAAGATAAAGAAAATAAAAAACTGACCGCTGCCGCTTCAAACCATTCATTAATGAACATGGCGCCAATAATGGCGACCAGCATCAATAAGTTCATATCGGCACGGAGCCGTTTTAACGCATAAAAGGCTTTTACAATCACATGACGAACGCCAAAAATAATAGCCAGACCATAAGCTGCCTTTTCGGGGAACGGCATGGTTTGTGAACTATGGGCATATAACAGGCTTTTAAGATATAAGGCCAAGTCCTGCCAGGAATAAGTCCAAGTCTCAGGGACTAGCCATAATTGTTGAATATCGCTAAAACCACCGGCAATGACAACATGCATCAATATCCCTATAACAATGCACAAACCACTGACGGTTGCGTAAAAGGTCTGTGATCGTTGCCGTTGCTTGACATCGGTTGCCGTTTGTCCCGGTTTCCAGCGTGTGGCTTTCATTCCGGTTGCAGCAACCGCCTTGACGATAGCCTTTTCTGGCACCCGTTTAGTATCGCTAAGAATCGTCATCCGGCCATTAATCACATCAAAAGCCAAGTTGTCTGCGCCACCCACTAAAGGGCCGATTTCTGATTTTAAAATCGTCACTTCCTCAACACAGTCGAGTCCTTCAATTTTGAAGATCATGCCATGAGTAGGCAGTGATGCGGGCGGTTGATTCTCGGTTGGCTCGTTATGACAACAGGGTGTTTCCGATTGATTCGACGTACTCATAATGCTAAGACCTCAATAAGATTAAATCGCCATTTCACCGGTATCACCCGTACTAATCCGAACCGCATCCAGTACGGGGAGTAGATAAATTTTTCCATCGCCCCTGAGACCCGTATGCGCACTTTCCTGTATCGCGGCAATGACCTGTTCGACTAGATCGTCACAACAGGCTATTTCCAGTTTTAAGCGGGAAACCAAGCCATATGTTTCTTCATCAAAGATAGCATCTGAAGTTTCTTTACGACTACGTCCACAGCCTTGCATTTTTAGCACGCTGATTCCTGTTAGTCCTTCGATTTTATGTAATGCCAGCATGACATTCTCAAGTTTATGGGGTTTTATATAGGCAATCACTTGTTTCATAATACTTACTCATAGTTTACTGATTTAAAAATGGATGATTGCCCGAATCAAACAGTATCCAGATTCGGGCAATATTGACTATTTTGCTTGCCTGCCTTCTGTTACAAACCATTTATACAATGCCGGTATAACTAACAAGGTCAGTAATGTTGAAGTCACAAGCCCGCCAACCACAACGGTGGCTAAAGGTTTTTGCACCTCAGAGCCTGTGCCGGATGCCAGCAATAACGGAATGAGTCCCAATGCCGTGGTGACAGCCGTCATTAACACCGGCCTGACTCTCAAACACGCCCCCTGAACAGACGCTTCATCAATCGCCACGCCATCCCGGATCAATTGGTTCAGATAAGTCACCAGCACCATGCCGTTTTCCAGGGCAATGCCGAACAGCGCGATAAACCCGACCGATGCAGGAACGGAAAGATTTTGTCCACTGATCCACAAGGCAATCACACCGCCGACTAATGCCAATGGAATATTCAATAAGATCAGGGCGGCGTTTTTAACCGAGCCAAAACTACTGTATAGCAGCAGTGAAATAAATACTAAAGTCACCGGAATCACAATGGCCAGACGTTTATTCGCTTCCTGCTGCAACCGGAACTGTCCTCCCCAGGTGGTATAATAACCGGGAGGCAGTTTTATTTGACTATCAATTACTTGCTGTGCCTCTTCAACAAAAGACACAATATCCCGATCAATGACATTCGCTTGAATGCTGATAAAACGCTGGTTGTTTTCCCGGGTGATTTGTCTCGGCCCTACAATTTCTTCAATACTGGCAATTTGAGCTAATGGGACTTTGATTCCATCCGGCCCACTGATCAGTAAATTACGAATTGCTTCGATATTATCCCTATCTTGCTTTTGGTAACGCACCAGAATATCAAAGCGCCGAATACCCTCAAATACTTGTCCTGCCGTCGTGCCACCAATTGCACTTTTAATGACGTCTTGAACATCAATTAAATTAAGACCATAGCGGGCAATGGCTTGGCGATCCGGCGTAATCACTAATTGAGGCGTGCCGGAGACCTGGTCCACCTGCACATCGGCGGCGCCCTCAACCTTTCTGACAACGGCAGCGATTTCATCCGCTTTGCTTTTTAGTTGCTGCAAGTCATCGCCAAAGAGTTTAACGGCCAGCTCCGCCTTGACGCCTTCCATTAGCTCATCCACAGTCATTTCAATCGGTTGAGTTAAATTCGCGGTGATACCCGGTAAATCAGCCACTATTTTCCGAATGTCCTTTTCGATAAGTCCTTGATTTCCTGGCTCTCGCCATTCATCCTTGCTTTTAAGAATAAGATACATTTCCGCTGAATTGATCGGGTCGGCATGGGCGCCGACTTCGCCCCGTCCAATTCGGCTGGTGACTTCAATCACCTCAGGAATTTTCAATAAGCGTCTTTCCACAATCAATGCATTTCGTTTACTTTCATTAATGGAGATTGACGGCGCCATGGTCAAACGAACAACGATGGTGCCTTCCTGCAACTTTGGCGTGAATTCAGAACCCAGAAAAGGAAATACCGCCATCCCCAGTAACAAAAGCCCGCCAGACAGGAGGGTCGCAACTTTACGATGGTTGACGAAGTATTCAACCAAAGGGCGATAAGGTTTCAGCAAGGCATTGAGGATGCGCTCATCCAGGCTGATTTTGCCATCAGCCTGTACGGATGCGCGTCTCATAAATACATCGGATAAAACCGGTGCGATAAAAAGCGCATACACCAATGAACCCAACATCGCCAATGCCACGGTATAGGCTAACGGCCTAAAGGTTTTGCCTTCCACCCCTTCTAAGGTAAATAGTGGTAAAAACACGATGATAATAATGGCAATGGCAAACAAAATCGGCTTTCCCACTTCGCGGCAGGCTCTACCGACAACGTGTAAACGTGACTCATCGTGATTGGATTCTCTTAATAGACGGTCTACATTTTCGACCATCACAATGGTGCCATCGACCATCATGCCAATAGCAATCGCCAGCCCGCCTAATGACATTAAATTAGCCGACATACCCAGTAAGCCCATGCCGATAAAGGCAAACATCACCGAAAAAGGAATGGACAGGGCAACGACCAGGCTGGGGCGAAAACCGCCCATAAACACCAGTAATACCAGTGCCACCAGAATAATGCCTTGCACCAACGCACTGCTGACCGTGTTGACGGCCCCTTCAACAATATCCTTTTGTTGATAATAAGGCACAATACTGACGCCTTCCGGTAAGGTTTTATTGATGTCTTGAATTTTTTGCTCAACCCGTTCAATCACCGTGGAGGCATTGGTGCCATACAATTTAATGGCCATGCCGGCAACCACTTCACCCTCGCCATTTCGGGTCTGTAGTCCACGCCGGATCGCGCCGCCAATTTTTATCTCAGCCAGTTCCGATAAATAGACGGGGCGGCCATCCACGGTTTTAACCACAATATTTTCAATATCCGTAATGCCTTTAGCCAAGCCCACGGAACGAATGATGAACTGTTCGTTGTTTTTTTCCAGGTATTGCGCGCCGACATTAAGATTATTGGAACGGACACGTTGAATCAGTTCATCCATTGAAATGTCGTAGCGCAGCAAAGCATCTGGCTTTACCACGACATGAAATTGTTTTTCAAAACCGCCGATGCCCAGAACCTCGGTCACGCCCCGTACTGTTTGCAGATTGAATTTAACGATCCAGTCCTGCATGGTGCGCAATTCCTCCAGTGAATACTTGTGCGACTCATCCTTGAGATAATAAAAAAGCACCAATCCCATACCGGTTGAGATCGGTCCCATCGCCGGTTCGCCGAAACTGGCCGGAATCTGGTCACGCGCTTCCTGCAAGCGTTCGCCGACCACTTGCCGGGCAAAATAAATGTCTATATCGTCCTGAAAATAAATACTGACTACCGACAAGCCGAAATTGGACAACGAACGAATCTTTTCTATACCGGGTAACCCGGTCATCGCCGCTTCAACCGGATAGGTCACGTACATTTCAATTTCTTCAGGCGCCAGTCCTTCAGTTATGGTGAATACTTGCACCAGATTGGGTGAGACATCCGGAAAAGCATCGACCGGCAACTTTTGGTAACTGCGATAGCCCGCTGCGATGACCAGAATGCCAAGCACAAGCATCAACAGGCGGCTGCGTAAAGATAAATTAATTATTTGATTGATCATAAATTCTCCATAATAGGATGAGCTGACGATAGGAAGCGCACCTGTGATGTGCTTCTATCTGATGCGCTTCGTGCCTCAGCGCATCCTACATTTGTTTGTACACTCGAAATCAATGATGATGTCCTTCGCCAAACTCTCCTTTTTGCAACTGTGCTTTCAAGGAAAAGGCATTCTGGCTGACGTAAGTTTGGCCAGGCTTTAAACCTTGGAGAATTTCCACATTTTTAAAATCTCTACGCCCGGTCTGAACCGGCTGGGGTTCAAAATCCCCGTCTTCATGCCGGACAAAAACCACTGTTTTTCCTTCCAGGGTTTGTAAGGCCGATAAAGGGATAACCAGCGCGGCATCGTGCTCTGCTATAACGACATTGCCGCTGACAAACATGCCCGGACGCCAGCGTCCGTCCGCATTTTCCAACACCACGCGGGCTGTTGCGCTCCGGGTTTTTTCATCAAGGGTCGGACTCATCCAGCTTAGGGTGCCGACTGCGGCCGCTTCTGTTTCAGCCCCTCCAAAACGACTGCCGACCCGTACCGGTTGGCCCAAATGAATCAAAGCCAAATCCTTTTGATAGACGGTCAGATTGACCCAAATTTCAGATAAATCGGCAATGGTAAAACTACGGGTATCGGTTGTAATCAATTCACCGTAAACAGCATGTTTGTCGATGATGACGCCGTCCGCGGGCGCGCGTAATTCATAGCGGGTTAGATCTTTATTCACATCCTGTAAAACAGCGCTGATTGACGTTTCAGACAAGCCTAACGCCAGCAGTTGTTGTTTTGCCGCCTTCCGCTTGATCGACATTTCCGCCTGTTCTTGTTTGGCTTTAAGATAATTTCGTTTCGCGGTGATATTTTCTTTATACAGCTTTGTTTCCCGTTGTAGATTGGTGCTTGCCAATCGTAATAAACTGTCAGCGGTAACGTACTGCGCTTTAGCGGCGGCAAGTTCACGGCTTGACAAAATGGCCAAAAGATCGCCGTTTTTTACCTGTTCACCGAGATGTTTATAAACCTGGCGCACCACGCCGGATACCCAGGGAACGACATGATACAAACGCTCCGGCGCGACAATCACTTCGCCGGTCAATTCCAGTGATTTGCTGATTTTTCCGGATTTCGCCTGAGCCAGCTTGATGTCAAATTCTTGCAGTTCTTCCGCCGAAAATTCTAATGCGGTTTCCTCATGGCCTTCATGCTCATGATCGCCAGCAAAAGAAGCCGGTTGAAATGAAAAACATAGCCATAACACCGCTGGTAAGAGAGGGGTTTTCAATTTGACCTGTGTCCGCAGGTTTCGCTTAATCGTTTGTTTCATGGTAATGACTCGCTACTCGTTTCGGTCGATGGATTCAGTGAACCACCGAGTAATCGTTCAATGTCGGCAACATTCAGATGATAATCCGCAAGTGACTGTAAATATTGTATTTTTACGCCAAATAATGTTCGTTGCGCATCCAATACGTCGAGAATACCGAATTCGCCCAGCCGATAGCCACGATCGGCGACCTTAAAAGCCGTTTCCGCGCCGGGTATGACGGTTTCTTGTAATGCGACAATTTCGGCATAAGCGGCATGAAGTTGTTGATAAACGGTATTCAGCTCGGTAGTCATTTGAACTTCAACATGCCGGCGTTCATCTTTTGCTTTATTCAGCTGTCGTTCGGCCGCCATAACATTGCCCTGATTGCGATTAAACAGGGGTAAAGGCATGGAAATTCCGGCATTCAGGTTGTAGTTGTCGCCGTCGAGATACTTATTGGTGCCTAAACTCACGGTAATATTTGGAATCACTTTAGATTCCTCTACACGAACCAAAGCTTGCCGTTGACTGATTTCAGTGGCCCAACGCGCTAAATTCGGATTCAGTTTTATACGTTGCAACAATTGTTGCAGGGACGGGGGTTGTCGAACGGAAGTCAATTCCCCCTGGACGGAATCAAAACGCGCTTCGGTACTGCCCCAACTGGCGGCCAGGCGTTTACGTTTCGCTTGCAGCTCTCTTTGTGCGCGGTTCCATTCAATTTTGGTTGAAGCACGCATGACTTTTGCCTTGGTTTCTTCCAATGGCGTCACGCTACCTGCTTGCACCCTGGCTGTGGCTGATTTAACCACTTGGTCGGCCAGATCGATCAGTTGTTGTGCTAGTTGTAAACGGCGCTGCGCCGCCAAAACCTCGATAAAATCTTTGGTTACCTGAGTCAGAACGGCAATCCGCTGGGTTTCATAATCCCAGTCCGCCAATTCCTTATTCAAGGCCGCCGCTTCAGTCCGGGCAGCCCTTTTACCCCCTAATTCAATAAGCTGACTGAGTTGCAAGGTCACCACATCCGCATCGGCTCCTGAAAAGGTATTGTTGGCAAAATTGGATGCTTGAACACCCAAAACCGGGTTAGGAATCAGGCTGGCCTGCAAGGTTGCCGCTTCTCGTGCGCGAATTTCATTAGAAAAGGCCGCCAATTGTGGGTTGCGAGTGAGCGCCAGCGCCAGTGCTTGCGACAGAACCATAACGCCGACAGGTTCTTGGAGCGTACTTGCATCAGCCGGGAGTCGACTCGGTTCATCGGCTGAATTTCCGCGATTCCGCAATTCAAGCGGATGGTTAGGCCGTCGTTTGACTTCCGCAGCTAATCCAGTGTCCTGGATGGCGGCGGCACGCGTTTGAAAAAGCATTAAACAGCATGCCAAACCGGCCAATATTTGCACGCATTGCTTAAAACAACGATTACTTGTGTGTGGGTCCATTGAACCTCCGAATCTTTAATACATCGATCATCCCAGATAAAAATCTGCGATATGGAAGAGAGGAGGCGTTAGATAGTTTGGATAACTTTGTTGCTTGGCAGAAATTCACCCCATTTTGTCGTTGTCGTGCATAGGGTTATTTTTACTTTATGTATCAATAACCTAAAAAGACACCTATGACAAGGCGGCGTTACTATTCGGGCGCTATCCGCTCGGCAGGATTTGGCAAGGAGACCATCAACCGTGAACGATGCGCTTCGCTTGGGTTCCGCACATCGACCGGAATGAACGCTTTGCTAACACGTTATGACAGGAATAGCTTGATAGCGCTGCATATGAGCAATCGCTACAGCTCGTGTCTCCTGAAAAAGGTTATCCATCAAACGCCAAAGCGCTCAGGCAATGGGAGGACGGAGTTTGGGCGATATCTTTCTGGAATACCAGATTTCGGATTGAAGAGGGAATTGATGTGAGTTTTGTGCAGGAAAGCTTTTTGTTACATAGGAGAGCGCAGCTAGTGCTTGTCCCATGTGTCCGCCATGGTCGTAACTACAAACTCCACAACGCGGATTGTCGTCTGTTGTAGCTGTTTGAATATCAGAGTCAGGGTGAGAGTGCTGCACAGAGAAAACAGGATGAGGTTGATCAGCATCAGCTAGCGACCAATCATGGATATCGGTCACCATCCAGGTGGACATCCAAAAAGTCAAAAATGCTAAAAAATAAATACTCACTCGTTTCATAATCTGCATAATACACAACAATTAGTTAATGAGCAACGATCTTTATTTAGTCAAATCTTCGGATAGTCTGCGTTTTTAAGAGAGATAACCTGGCTCGACCCCTGGAATTATTTTTACTTCGTAAGATTATTCAGTGAAAGCGGTCTGGTAGCAAGCGGGTTAGTCAATATTGCTTTCAACTAATGAGTCATCTTAGAGTCTGATGTATCCCCAGAACATTTTGTTTTATATCGATATTTTCTGGGGATACATCAGTCTTAGAGTACGATTTTTTCCGTTTCGTGAGCAGACCCCATCTAAGCTAAAACAAACTGTCAAAAAACTATCGTGGAAGTCGATTTTGGATCGATAGCTACAATATTTTTCTATAATTCAATGACTGCTTTTGTCAAAAATCAATTTATCCAATGATGGATTGACCTGCCTCTTTTAACGATCCATCGCCGTTGACATACATATAAAGGGTTGTGGTCGTGATCCCAAGTCTTTTGGCCACATCGGACGCATTGGCTTTAGGGTCGGACAACGCCGACATCGCCATCATCAAGGTTGGCCGGTCCATCTTGCGCGGTCGACCGCCTTTGCGTCCCCGTGCCCTGGCCGCAGCAAGTCCGGCACGGGTGCGTTCAGCGATGAGTTCCCGCTCAAATTCGGCAAGCGCGGCAAATATCCCGAAAAACAAGCGTCCATTCGGTGTGGTGGTGTCGATCTGAGCCCCGGCACCGGCCAACACCTTTAGGCCCACATTACGCTTTCTGAGCTCGTCAATGACCGTGACCAAATGTTTTAAATCACGGCCAAGCCGATCCAACTTCCAGATCACTAAGGTATTTCCCGGTTGCAGGGCTTTAAGGCAAGCATTCAGTCCCGGCCTGTCATCTTTACGACCGGAAGCCAGGTCTTCATAAATACGGCTTTCTTCAACACCGGCACCTAATAAGGCATCTCGTTGGGGATTCAATGTTTGGCTGCCATCACTTTTGGAAACCCGAATATAACCCACCAGCATAATGATCAACAAATAGTGCAAGAAAAGATAAAGGCAAAGATACAATATTGCTTTGATTTTCTCAATGGGTTTTCTTGTGGTTTTCCGCCCCAATTATTGTATGATTCTATCTATCAGATAAACGGACGTTTTTCTTGTACTAAATCCATTCCCGGTTTTCAACTTTGCAACCCAGCGATACCGCCTATCCCCGATTCAAAAGCCGACTTGCCCAATCGGAATTGGAGCGTTTCTACACAGTGACGGATGCCGAACGGGCCTATTGCGATACTGCCACTCGCTCAAGCACCACGCGCTTGGGATTTGCTCTGCTTTTAAAAACCTATCAACGACTGGGTTATTTTGTAACTTCAGAGCAAGTGCCGAATGCCATTGCCGAGCATGTCGCCTCTAGCATGGGCGAACCCTATGACCGGGAGAATTTGCGGCAGTACGATGTTTCGCAGGCCAGACGCAAACACTTGTCGGCGGTGCGTGAATTTTTGGCGGTCAAACCCTTCGGCGACGATGGCAAAGAGCTGATGCGACAAACTTTTGCCGAAGCAGCACTGACCAAGGAAGATGTCATCGATATTATCAATATCGGCATTGAAACGTTGGTGCGTCATCGTTACGAGTTGCCGGCATTCGACACCTTGCTGCGCGAAGCTCGCGTCTCGCGGATTGCAACAAACCAGGCGCTGCACAGGCAAATTCACGATGCACTTGGGGATGAGGGTCGGGCTTTTCTCGATAACCTTTTCGTGGTGGGAGATGATCCGCGCCGCGTGAGTCTATGGAACGACATTAAGCAAGATGCCGCCAAGCCTACGATAGACGGCATGCGGGAGTTGGTCGAACGCTATGACCGGCTGACTGAGCTGGCTTGCTACGCAGACCTATTAAAAATCATGCCGGTCATCAAAATCAAACAATGGGCGCTGGAAGGCAATAGTCTCGATGCTGCCAGTATGATGGATATGGTGGCCGCTAAACGCTACGCCGTTGCCTTATCCTTGATTAGGCAACGGCTGGCGATTGTGACCGATGATCTCTGCAATCTCTTTTGCCGACAGATGAAGCGTGCGTTGCATAGCGCCGAAGAAGCCCTTGAAAAATATCTGGCCGACAATCAAGAAAAAACCGATGAGATTTTGCGCCGGTTTGCGATGCTGGAAACACTCCTGAATTCCAGTCAATCGGCAGACGAACAATTGAAAGGCGTTCGCCAGGCGGTGACGGCTCGCCCCGATTTGTGCGAATTCTCGCGCTTGCATGCGGAATACGGCGGGAAGAACGAATTCCGTTTTGTCTGGCAGTTCTTCAAGCCACGGCGAGCGGCGATGCTACGGATTTTGAGTAAGTTAAAGCTGGAATCCACCAGTCAGGATGCCAGTTTTGAGCGGTCTCTGGCTTTTATGCTGGAAAACAGCCATCGGCAAAGCGAGTGGCTAACGCTCAAGGACAAAGGCAAGATTGCCTTAACGGCGGACGATCTGGGCTGGATTTCCGAAAAATGGTGGAAGTTGGTGACTGGCGAAATCAAGCGCGATACTGTTCCGACTCGAATCAATCGCCGCCAGTTCGAAGCATGCGTCTGTTCGCAAATGGTTAGGGAACTGAAATCTGGCGACCTTTGCGTGATCGGCAGCGATGCATATTCTGACCACCGGAACGAGCTGGTGCCGATGGCCGAATGCGAACGTACACGCGCGGATTATGGTGAGAAAGTGGGCTTGCCAGTCGAGAGCGCAGCCTTTATCGAGCATGTTCGCACCCTACTGACCGAGGCGGCACAACAGGCTGACAAGACTTATCAGGAAAATGCATATTTCAAGATCATAAATGGCAGGCCAAAGCTGGGCCGGCAACAGAAAAAAGAGATTCCGCAAGGCTTCAAAGAGATGGATGACGCGTTAAGAAGAAAACTCGATAGCATGGGTCTTTCGTTGTTGGATGTGCTTGCCGATACCATGCAATGGCTTGGGTGGGGCAAGCATTTTGGCCCGTTGAGTGGTCACAAAGGTAAGTTACTGGAGGAAGACCGGCGTAAGATTCTGACGGTGTTCGCCTATGGCACAGGTTTAGGGCCGACACAAATTGCCAAGAACATTGCCGATGTCAGTGCTCGGCAAGTGTCATTCGTCAATCAACGCCAAGTCACGACGGAAAAGCTGGAGGCCGCTATCTGCACGACGATTAATGCGTACAATCAATTTCAACTGCCACGCTATTGGGGCGATACAAAACGCGCAGCGGCAGACGGTACGCAATGGAATCTGTATGAAAATAATCTGCTGTCGGAACGGCATATCCGTTATGGCGGCTATGGCGGCATTGCTTATTACCATGTCAGCGATACATATATTGCGCTGTTTTCGCATTTCATTCCCTGCGGTGTCTGGGAAGCCGTTTACATCCTGGATGGGCTGACAAAGAACAAGTCGGATATTCAGCCCGATACTTTACATGGCGATACCCAGGCGCAAAGCGCACCGGTTTATGGCTTGGCGTTTTTGCTGGGTATCAAGCTGATGCCACGTATTCGCAACTGGAAAGATTTGAAATGGTTCCGTCCGAGCGCCGACGAAGTGTATAAACACATTGATGACCTGTTTACCAAGGATGCGATAGATTGGGATTTGATCGCCTGTCATTTGCCGGACATGCTGCAAGTAGCGCAATCGATTCGTGCCGGGCGTATTCAACCATCGACCATCTTGCGCAAGCTCGGCACTGCAAGCCGGAAAAACAAACTGTATTTCGCCTTTCGTGAGCTGGGCCGGGTCGTCCGCACTATTTTCCTGCTGGAATATATCAGCGACGACGCGCTACGCCAGGTCATCCAAGCGGCGCAAAACAAGTGCGAAGGTTTCAACAACTTTGCGCAGTGGGCGTATTTCGGATCGGACACCATCGAGGAAAATGTGCGCGAGGATCAGTTGAAGATAATCAAGTACAATCACCTGATTGCCAATCTGATGATTTTCCACAACTGTCATACGATGACGCAGGCATTCAAAGAGTTGGAAACCGAAGGAATGAAGTTGACGCCAGAGTTGGCCGCTGTGTTTAGTCCATTTCGGACGCATCACGCCAATCGTTTTGGCACATACGAACTTCGGGATCGGGATTTGGAGCCAATTGATTACGGCGTGACGTTCCAGATGTAACCAAGCCAGGGATGTTACTCATTTACGAAGGAATCCTTACGGTCCCCCAAATATAATGGTACTTTCCTGAACACCGAAAAATGACCTTTTTTGAGAGGCCATCTGCTGTCCTCCTATGCGTTACCATTTAATTCCCGCCCGTACCGCCTAATGAAGTACTAAGGAAAATTTTTCCCGTTTCTTCATTTTACATCCTTGCCGGTCAACACTTATAGCCACTCTTATATAAGCAAATAAAGCTGAGCTGTAAATCTTTTTAGTCCATAGGAGAGTTATGCACCCTATTTCTAATAAATGAATAAATGACTCCTTAATTCCCTTGACTGGCAAAAATAATCATCTATAATGTTTTTCAACGGGAACAAATGAGTCCCTAAGACAATTTGAGGGTACTATGATAGCTTTGTCAAAAATCACAAAAGAAGACGCTAAAAAAGCCGCGATGGAGTTTTTGGGCATTTTGGCAATGTGGACCGATTGTTTCTTTGATGAAAAAGCCGGCGCCAGATTGCTGAAAATCGATGAAGAAAGCTATGAGGTCGGCGATATTGACTACAACGGCTCGACGGAAGCACTCGAATCGTATATTGAAAAGAGTGACCTAGAAAATTCAGTTTTCGTAGAAAAAATTGAGCAAATTTTTGAATTCGCCCAAACAGGTATTGAAGATAATTTAGGATGGAATTTGCTTGATTTGATGACTGAATTCGGATCGTTTCGTCAAATGTTTTGTTCACGCCCTATTGTTTCATTTAAAGATAATGGTGTTTCTATGTTAGGTGGCGATGACGATCCTATTTTAGACACTTTACTAACAGTTACAGAGGCAGCCTACGCAAGATGGAAGATTCTTGAAGGCGATACTTTAACACTGGACGAAATCGCCTTGCTAGCAGGGGTTGGGATAAAAACTGTTAGGAATGCCGTTAGCTCAAAGGGGCATGACCGCTTGATTACGGCCGGTCGCCAAGATGACAAGACGGTCGTGGAGGCTGCTGAAGCCTATCGGTGGCTATTGACCAAAAAAGGATTCACTGGACCATTTTTATATCACGAAGAACCTCCCTACAACACATACGAGACGTTAGGCCAGTTTAGGCATCATTGTTATGTCTTGAGGATGTTGGCGAAGCTGGAGATTGCCGACTTGGCAAAACAACTGGGTTGGAATGAATCACTCACCCAGGCATACACCGACTTGGAAAATTTAGACGTCTCCGAGAAGTTAAGCATTTTGTCGCCCAATACATTGTTGGAGCTGGGCAAGTTTTATAAATCCGAGAATCTCAATACTTTTGTAATCGAAGGTAGCCGAATTTTGGCTTCGGCAGTCGCCGAGTACCAAGCCAAACAATTGTTCAACTGATCCAGAAGGTGTTCGTCATGATTTTAACCAAACACGCAGAAACGAGAATTCAACAACGCTGTATTCCGAAGCTCGTATTAGACCTGTTGCTTGAGCATGGAGCGATCGAACACCAACACGGCGGCACTGAGCTGGTTTATTTCAAGACCAAGAACTTCGAAAGAGCAAGGAATCAGCTGGAACGGACACTAAAGGAGTTCGATAAATTGAGGGAAGCCTACCTGATCAAAAGCAACCAAGAGGAGGAGAGCCTAATTATTACGGCAGGCTATTTGAAGGGGAGCCCTAAAACAAAAACCCACTTGTAAATCTTTACACCGACAGACTAGGCAAAGAAAAAATATGCGCGAAAAATCAAAGGCCAAATTAGAAGTAGCGGATTTTTTAGAAAAGGTGATCAACCAAAGTACATATTCACAGAAGGAAATTGCCGATATGGCTGGTTTCAACTCACCAAACATCATCACCATGCTCAAACAGGGTTTAACTAAAGTTCCTGTTGAAAGGATACCGGCATTGGCCAGGGTATTGGATATTGATCGTGTCGAGTTTTTCGAGTTAGTGATGAAAAGCTATAGACCGAAAGAGTATGCCGTGATCGTCGAAATTTTCGGAGATCCGATATCCGATGCTGAAAGAAGGATTATCAGGCTTTTGAGGGAAGTTATCCCTGATGGTCAACTGGTCAATAACACCAACCATTATCGAAATAAAATTCGGGCCGCCTTGGAAAATTGAGCAAGTTCGAGCCAAAACCACCCATCTTATTTAATTTAGGAATTGATATGCCATCCACCCCATGCCTGTTTAATCAGTACCAACCCACCATTTCAAGTCTGAACCCAAATAACTTAGAGAATGGCTATTTTCCAGAAGACTTGTTGATCGAAAAAGAAGGGGCATTTTCGGTCTGGTATGCGCCTTTCGACTACATTAACCTGCAGGCTAAGGTCGTGATTGTCGGCATCACGCCCGGTTATCAGCAAGCTACAAATGCTTTAAGAAAGGCTCATCAAGTCTTAATGGCCGGCGGTTCTAGCGAGCAAGCCAAAGCTGAATCTAAAAAATTCGCTAGTTTCAGCGGGCCTATGCGTACCAACTTGACTGATATGCTGGATTTTATCGGCATACCGCTATTGCTTGATATCCCATCTACCAAAGCCTTGTTTGAAGATCAAACGCATTTGGTGCATTTTACTTCGGCGCTTAGGTATCCGGTCATGAAAAATGGTGAAAACTATAGCGGTACCCCTGCGATCACCAGCACACCATTTCTGAACCATCAATTAGAGTCTTGGTTTGCCAAGGAATGTCAAATGTTGTCTGATGCGCTTTTTGTGCCACTCGGCCCGAAAGTAAGTGACTCATTATGGGCGTTAAACAAAAAAGGCACACTGAAAAGCGATCAAATTTTGGACGGTCTGCCGCATCCATCCGGCGCGAACGCCGAACGTATTAAATATTTTCTAATGAAAAAAAGTAAAGATGCCTTGTCATCGCGTACTAATCCATTGGTAATCGATCAGGCACGCGAAAAGCTGGTACAAAAAGTAAAGGTCGCAATTGCCCTTAAACAAGATAAATAATGAATAAAGGAATCATATTGTCCTTGACAAAAGACAGCCACAAATTTACACTTTGCCTTAACAGGAACAAAGGAGTCCTGTTATCAATTTTTTAATTTTTGAGAGGCGAGGCATATGAAACTACTTTACACCGTACGTCGTGGAAAGCAGCAAGGCTCTGTTCTGGTCCCGGTTAAACAAAAAAATGGCCGGTTTGTCGTGAGTAAAACACGATTCCAGTCTGATCAGATTTACGTTTCTTCGCTTGAAGACGTATATGCCTATCTTCAGAGAGGCTACAAAGTCAGGATGGGAAATCCTGATTCTAAAATTGCCCCCAGTTTGGTGAAGCTGGAATCAATCCAGGTTGTCATGTAACAAACTTGTTGCCCTGGATTCAATTTTTGAAAGTCTCTATCTTAAATGAGGGTCAACTATGAATGATAAATCGCTCGGCAGAACATTTCTCAAGTCAACTCAACATGTGAAAGTCTTAGAGCAGCCAGAACGCTCTTGGCGATCGGTGCTGGTGGGATTGCAATGCGGCATTCTTTTTCTACCTTATGAGATTGTCTCACTGGTTTTATGGCCTTTGATTTACAATCTGGCGATTGATATTTATCAAGCCGCTTATGTCCTGTGCTTGGTATTCAAATCCGCGGCTGAGGCGATTAAATTCGGATTTATGGGATACTTAGAGGCCAGTGATGAGCCGTTTATTGTGGATATCGAGGACGAATAAACTCTTGATGACATGCTAATTTGTTAAGTTTTTAGTTATATCGCTACACCGTAATAACGAGTTCAATGGGCGATTTAGGTCGCCCATCATTTTTGATCTAACCTTTGCGGGTCACTTTAAAAAACCCGGTGAACATCGGATACAGCATGAAACTCACCAAACCACCCCCACCAACAAAATCCCGGCAATCGCCAACACCTTCATTCCCAAAGCGCTTGCACGCCAGCCTCTTCGACTCGCTAAAAATAATTATGCGCCGTAAGCTCAAGCACTGTCTCGATTTGGCCGGCGGTCTTCAGCAAGGCGTATAAATCAAAATGATCGACCGTCATTTCTTGCCGGACATAATCCGCCAGGTAACGGTCCGAATCGGGTTTTACCCCGTTACGGCGGCAGATCATGTAACAAACGGATTCCGCCTCCAATTCTTTGTGGTCGTGCGTCAAGCCACTACGATCCGGTATCTTCAAATAGTCGTCTTCGCCCAAATGCCCCAGGTACAAATGTGCCAGCTCATGAATCAACGTGGCGAAACGGATATTTGGATCGTGGGCTTTGTTCAAACGAATGCGGTAGTGCGGCTTTTCCTTGGTATCCTTTTTTTCTTTGGTTTTGGGGATGCGCTTGATGACTTCCATCGTATTGCCCAGTTTACCGATGTTACCCGCCAGGCCATCGCCAAATTCGATTTGCTGGGTTTCTATGCCCTGCCGGCCGAGCAATTCCAAAAACCGTGCGATTCTATGGTCCGTCATAGCCCCGATAGCCCTGAAAGCTTCGGCCACATCATGGGGCAATGGATCGCCTTCGGTATCTTCGACGTCATAAACCAGGACCAGCGGCGCAAAGGGCCATAAAATCAGCAGCGGCCTGGCGCCCGGCCTGACCGTGCGCCTGAACCGATTGAGCCAATCCCTTCGTGACGCGGCAAAGCGCAGGCCTGGTTTTTGGATGTGCAGGATAAAGGCATTGAAGGGTGCGAAGTTGCGTAGGCGCACGACAAAATCGAGCATTTCCTGATAGTCTTGGCCGCTTTTATAAAGCTTGGAATCTTCGAGTAATTCGGAAAGCAGCGAACGGGCATGCGGCGCCATTGAGTCATAGTTCTGGGTGGGCATTGTTATTTTTCCTTAATCGACGCCTTCATTTCGGGCATGAACACAACGCTTAGTTTACCGTCAAAATCATTGTTGCATCGTCCCCACGACGTAAATTTCCAAGTAAACGCGGGTATTTTTTTCAGTCCATAGATGGACTCGGAAAATTAGCGCAACTTTTTCAAATCCAAGCTTGTAAGCCTTGATATTGCTGGGATTAGGCGATTTTCCTGAGCAATATGTTGCGTAATTTTGATGTTGCCCGTGCAACCTTGGGCGCAACCATCTAAAGACTGCCTCACCAAACCACCCCGACCAACAAAATCCCGGCGATCACCAACACCTTCATGCCCAAAGCGGTCAGGCAAACCGATCGACCATCGTCCATAATCTCGGCTACCCGATTCCTGACCTGATCCTGCATGTGAATTTTTCGTTGCATGGCGACTCTCCTAGTTTAAGGGTTTGTTGCTAATGCGCCCGGTAACTGCGCATTTGTCCGACCAAAATGCCCTGAATTTGAACTTGTTCGGGCGCATAAATTTGAGTTGTCATCGCTGAATTAGCCGGTATCAACAGCACTTTGCCCGGCGATTGCTCGATATATTTCAACGTCGCTTCGTGATTGTCGATCAACGCCACGACTATTTCTCCGTTGCGTGCGTAATCGCGCTGCTCGATCACCACCCAATCCCCGTCGAAAATGCCTGCCTCTTTCATCGAATCCCCTTTGACCTGCAAGACGTAACACGGCTTGTCGCTTTTCAGCAGCTCCGGGACCGGCAGGTAATGCACATCGGCCAATGCTTCGATCGGTTTGCCGGCGGCGATTTTGCCGACATAGGGCAAGGCATGTTCGCACGCGGCATAATCCCGCTGCGCCTGGACCGTCAAACGAATGCCGGTTTGTTTGCTGCCCGCGAACGGTTCGATCAGTCCGGCGTCGATCAAGGCGCTGATGTGCTTGTGTAACGATCCGCGCGAAGCCATGCCCAAGGATTCGCAAAGCTCGTCGAGCGTAGGCGGATAGGCAAAGCGTTCGTAGTTATCGCGCAAAAACTCGAAGATTTGTCGTTGTCGGCGGGTCAGTTCAGTCATTGTGTCAACATCATTTGCTTTTGGGATGTTTGGCAGTTTAGCAAAAAGCGCCTAAAATGAGAACATAAAGAGAACATAAAAACGCCTTTCGGCTTCGCCTCGCTCTCAACCCGCTATGCTCATTATGCCAACGAATTTTTATTCCGCTGCTTCAAACCCCAAAACTGTGACCTTGCCGCTGTTTTCCGGCAAAGTCTCGGCCGGTTTCCCGTCGCCGGCCGACGATTACATCGAGAAAACCCTGGACCTGAACGAGCTGCTGGTGCAAAAGCCCGCCGCGACGTTCTTCGTCCGCGCGCAAGGCGAATCGATGCTCGGCGCCGGTATTCATCCGAACGATATTTTGGTCGTCGACCGTTCGCTGAAACCGGTGCCGGGCAGGGTCGTGATTTGCGCGCTGAACGACGAACTGGTCGTCAAGCGCTTGAAGCGCCGGGGCGGCCAGTGGCTGTTAGGTTCGGAAAACCCGGCCTACCGGGATATCATTCTTCTCGAAGAGCTGGAAATAGTGATATGGGGTGTGGTGACCAACGTGATTCACCCGCTGTAATGTCCCCGCAACGGCTGATCGCCCTGGTCGATTGCAACAACTTCTATGTAAGCTGCGAACGCGTGTTCAGGCCTGACCTGATCGGCAAGCCGGTTGCCGTACTCAGCAATAATGACGGCTGCGTCGTCGCCCGCAGTGCCGAAGTCAAGAAATTGGGCATCAAAATGGGTGTGCCGCTGTTCCAGATTCAGCAACTGGTCAACCAGCACCAAATCAAACTTTTCTCATCAAACTATGCGCTGTATGCCGATATGTCGGCGAGAGTCATGGCCACTTTGGAACAGTTCGCCCCCAATCTTGAGGTGTATTCCATTGATGAAGGCTTTCTGGACTTAACCGGCGTTTATCCTTGCGGCAAAGACCCGATTGCTTACGGCCAGCTGATCAGAAAAACGGTTGTTCGAGCCACCGGCATTCCGGTTTGCGTGGGGCTAGGACCGACCAAAACGCTCGCTAAACTGGCGAACTTCGCCGCCAAAAAATGGCCGCAAACCGGCGGTGTTCTGGATCTGTCCGACCCGGTGCGCCGGGAAAAGCTGATGCGCATTGTGCCGGTCGGCGAGGTGTGGGGCATAGGCCCGCGCACGGCGGCCAAGCTGAACCGGCTTGGCATTCATACCGTTTGGGATTTAGCGTCCCAATCCAGCAAGCGCATTCAAGCCCAGTTTAATGTTGTGGTGGCTAGAACCGTGATGGAGTTGAATGGCACGCCTTGCCTGGCATTGGAAGAAATCGCCCCGGATAAACAGCAAATTGTCTGCTCCAGAAGTTTTAGCCGCCGCTTAACCGAATACGCCGAGCTGTCGCAAGCCATGGCCGAGTTCTGCAGCCGGGCCGCCGAAAAACTCCGGAATCAAGACTCAGTGACCGGCTGCATTACAATCTTTATCCGGACCAGCCCATTCAATCCGGATGAGCCGCAATATCAACGGGCGGCCAGTAGTAAGCTGAATGCGGCTACGCAAGACACACGGATCATCATTGCTACCGCTAACCGGATACTCAAAGAGATCTACAGGCCAGGCTATAACTATCAGAAATGCGGCGTCCAGCTGAGTCATATTCAGCCGGAAACCACGCCAGGGCAAATGGATGTATTCGACTTGACGGTTGACGGCCTATCTTCTGAAAACCGACACTTAATGAAAGCCATTGACCGGATCAACCGGCGCTTTCCGAGCGCTGTTTCAATCGCGGCAACTGGTTTTGACAAGAGCTGGAAGCCGAAGGCGGAGCGGATTTCGCAGCGTTATACGACCGATTGGCGGGAGTTGGTGGGGGTGAAATGAGGGTTGAAAAAAAGCTTAACGTACGATTTTTTCCGAATTCTGCAACCATGCCAAAACAAAAAATAGCTACACTAAGCAAAACCCGAATCCTGTTCGCCGAGTCGTCTACACTATAACCGTTCTGATAATGGCTGACTGATCTTAGGGGGCAAGCATGGCGGGCTATCAACAAGATTTTCTGGGCAATGGCATTATCTTGCCCATTCCAAGATTTTCAATCGATCTTTCTCCCGAAGTACACGAAGCCGGAAAAGTATTCGACTACCCCACTTACTCATTGGTGATGAACAGAAGCGCTAACAAGCGCTCACCGGTGATCGTCTGTCTAAACATCGATCAAGATAAATTAAAAAGCACCAGCCGAAGTAACCGTTGGCGAACCGACCCACGTATCGGTGCCGACAATCAATTGGATAACGCCTATTACGCCAACAACCCTTGGGACCGCGGCCATATGGCTCGAAGAACTTCGGCCGCATGGGGTAACACCAAGCGGGATGCGCAGTTTGCGGCCGACGAGACGTTTTTCTATTCAAATAGCTGTCTGCAACACGAAAACCTGAATCAAGACGAATGGGTGGCGCTTGAGGAATGGGTTTACGATTTAAATTTGGACAGCAACGACAAAATCACGTCTTTCTCGGGGCCGTTTTACGGCGATTTCGACCGCAGCGTGCATCCTTCAGGTCGCAGTTTAGCGCTTGTTCCCGCCGGCTTCTTTAAAGTCGCGTGTTTCGTCAACAAAGACACGCAAAAATTGGATGTCCGCGCGTTCGTGATGTATCAGGATGCCGATGCGATCAGGGATAAACGGGGACGCACGGTCTACAACAACGAGCATTATCAAGTCACGATTACTGAAATCGAGCAATTGACCGGGCTCCGCTTCGATGACAGCATCTACCATGCAAATCCGCTGTACTATCGGGAAGACAACACACAACCCGGCGAAAACGTCGTACATGTGCCGGAGCATATCGAAGTCTCAAAGCCCGAAGACATCATTGCCCAAGGCGAAGCCAGGCAAACGCTCCATGACGATATCGTCGATATTTTCATTGCGGCCGCGATGGTCGATCCGGAAGGTCCGGATGCGCATCACGAATGGGTGTCGTTGATCAATTTGGGCAATGAGATAGTCGATATCAGCGGCTGGACGCTGTCCGACAATTCGAACAAAAAATTATTGATCGATAGCGTACTCACCGATCCCACTCGCCGGATCATGAATCCCGGCGAATCTGTAGTCATTAAGGACGTGAGCCCTTTGCAACTCTCGAATAACCAGGATGTTATCATGCTCTGCGACTCTGACGGCGCACGGATCGACAGAGTGACTTACCTCAAACACATGGTGCGTACCGGGAAACCGGTTCTTTTCCTGACGCCGCGTGATACCCTGGAATAAAACTGCACAGGGCCGGATAACATTCAATCATACGGCCTATCGTCAACTTATCCCTAAAAAAGCCAACGCCTTCGCGAAAAGACAGCCTCATGAATAACCCGCCTGATTTTACGCTCTTCTACGACGGCCATTGCCCGATTTGCCAAAAGGAAGTGGCCTGGCTGCGCCGGAAAAACCAAAAGGGCCGCTTGGCTTTCCAGGACATTCAGGACGAAAATTTCGATCCGCAGGTTTACGGCAAGACCTTTGACGACTTCATGGCCGAGATTCATGGGCTTTATCCGGACGGTCGGTTGATAAAAGGCGTCGAGGTATTCTGCGCCGCTTATAGCGCCGTCGGTTTGGGCTGGCTCGCGGCTCCGATGCGCTGGCGATTGTTGAGGCCACTATTCGATCGGCTCTACGCTGGGTTCGCGCGTCATCGCTTGCGCTTGGGGTCGCGGTTTGGCAAAAAAACCTGTGACGAGGATCGCTGCCGGTTTTAAACGGTGCTTTTTAAGCTTGATCGGATTGTAACGGCCGCTTCGCTGTGGAAGGTGACGCCCTCGATCGAGTCGGAAAGACGTTCAATATGGGATGAAGTATCAATAATAGGTGAAATTATCTATGACTGGTTAAACCGAATTCCCGAGCTTAGCCACTATAGCCAGGCAATTCTACCGGAGTTGGCACCGATGGTGGAACGAAATTCGAAACGTTCCAAAAAGACGACCTTAGCCTTTTGTAATCGAATATAAGCACTGCCGTGAAATTTCTTGCTAACGACCGTTTAACTGATAAGTTGATTTTGCAGTGTGATTAATTAAAATTTAACGTCAAAATAATTTTTTAATCATTATAAATCAACAAGGTATACCATTGATACTGCATCATTAACTTGCCACAGGAGTCCGTTCCAAATGAAAAAAACAACCTCAAACTGCATGATAGCTGCTTGGTTAAGTCTCTTGTTTTTTAGTTTTTTTATCAGCAAAATTGGTTTCGCTGCTGACCATGAAGACCAATGTTTCAACGAAGTTCAAGGAAAAATCCCCTGGAATGATGAAAAAAACATGAATTGGCGTGATGATAATATAAAGCAGTTATGCAAAGGCACTACTAAGCCACTTGAGCCAGGCAAATGTTTCTCGAAAGTAAGATCAGAACGGGTGAATTGGGGTAAGGGCAGCCAATGGGAATGGAAAAACATCATCAATTTGTGCGCTGGCACCAATGACGCGGAGAAGACCGTTGAATGCTTTAACAAAGGGATTGCTAGCGGCGCAGATTGGAGGGATGCCATCTTGACCTGTCAACGCAAATTAAGCAGCCAAGGCAAAAGTAATAAACTAGATTGGAATCAATAATTCTTTTTTTCTGATATAGCATCTGGATTTAATTAAGCTGGATAGGCAGTTCAAAAGCCTTTTCCAGCTAGTTAAGGGTTATTCGTAGTACCTTCTTACCTGTTTTTTTCGGGTATTACTGCTTAGCCGCTTTATCCCTGAGGATACAAACTTAGTTCTTTTGTGGATTTAGGGCTAAATTCAAGCGGCGGAGACCATCCAGTAATTGGTCCGCTCAAAGGAATCTCGCCCAGTCGAAGCGCTTAGGATACGGTAAACAACGTACGCCGCAACGACACTCCACCAAACGCAATCAACCACTCAAACCTCCTACCTCAACCGCCCCACCAAATTCGTCACCCTTCTCCCCGACTTCTGCGTCCGCACCGCCATGCCCAAGGCCTTTGGCTCGCAGATCAGCACGACCAACTGTTTACCGCGCGTCACGCCGGTATACACCAGATTCCGCTCCAGCAGCGTGTAATGCTGCATCGCCAGCGGCATCACCACGACCGGGTATTCCGAGCCCTGGCTTTTATGGATGCTGGTGGCGTAGGCCAATGATATTTCATCCAGTTCGTTGAATTCGTATTCGACTTCGCGCTCGTCGAAGCGGATGGTCAGCAGGCTTTCCTCGGTATCGATGCGCTCGATGCGGCCGATATCGCCATTGAACACTTCCTTTTCGTAGTTGTTGATGTTCTGGATCACCTTGTCGCCCGGCGCATAGGTCGTGCCGTATTTGGCGATCTTCGGTTCGCTGTCGCCGTTCAGCCGTGCCTGCAATTCGACGTTCAACGCCCTCGCCCCCAAGCCGCCCCGGTTCATTGGCGTCAGCACCTGGATGTCGTCGATCGGATCGACGCCGAAGCGGATCGGGATGCGCTTTGTGACGATGTGCATCAGTTTCGTGAAAATGGCGTCCGGCGTGTCGGCGTGGAGACAATAAAAGTCGGTCGACTCGGCGTGGTTTTGATTCGGCTTCGGCACCTCGCCCCGGTTGATCTTGTGGGCGTTGACGATGATTTCCGAAGTGGCCGCCTGGCGGAAGATTTCGGTCAGCCGCACCGTGGTTATTTGCCCGGATTCGATGATGTCGGCCAACACAGCCCCCGGCCCGACCGACGGCAATTGATCGACGTCGCCGACGACCAGCACGGCGGCATGATCGGGCACCGCCTTCAGCAATTGGTTCATCAACAACACGTCCATCATCGAGGCCTCGTCGATCACCAACACGGGGTAACACAAGCAGTCGTGTCATTAGCCGCCATTTCGATTATGGCAAATCCAGTCGGGTATTCATATCAAGGTCAAATCGCCCGTACGGATTGATATGTCCCCAAATCAGTGGAGTTAACGCGGCGTAGTCTCGTATTGTCATCTTGTCTTGCCAGTGTGGCTGCGATAACACCTGTTGAATCATTAACGTGTTGATGTAAATCATGCAGTTTTGAATGAGATGCAAAGCAAGCATGCTAATCTCGTGATCTTCCCGGCGATTGCTCGACATTTCACCACGACGAGCAAAGAACACAAAATCAGTTGCGCCATTCCATTGCTCAACCACATTCAGTCCTTCGTGAATTTCCCGGCGCAACGATTCATCGTGCAGATAGCGGCATAGAAAAATAGTCTTAATCGCCTTGCCTAATTCTGCGAATGCCTTGTAAGTGGGATGCTGGACGTTCTTTCGAGTAAATCGCCGTAAGATAGCTTCTGTTTCCGCTGTTCGAAGACGAAGAGCGGTCGTGTATTTAACCATTTGATCATATTGCTGCCGCACGCAATCCCAATCAATCGGTTTTGTTAAAATCTGTTGTAAATTAGGATACGCATCAGCCATGCCAACATCCGGCCGATTTAACTTCTGCGAGTGAATAGCTTTTAGTCTGGGTAGTAACTGAAACCCTAATAAGCGGCAAAAGGCAAACGCAACCGTGCTTTGGCCGTGAGAATCGACATATTGGCGGTCAACTTCCATCTCGGTGCAATGATGGATAACGCCTTCGATCATTGACGCCACTTCCGAAGAGGATGGCGATTTAAGTTGCGAATGGATACACAGTGAATTGCGTTCGACATGCCAGTAAATCATGATGCCGCGGCCACCATAACGAACATGCCATTGTGTGGTTAGATTCTGATCCCATGCGCCGAAATGCTTGGAGTCGGATGCACAAGCCGTAGTACCGTCACCCCATATTGCCGGATTACGCGCATGTAACGTACCATCGGCGACAATAGCGATCGCGCGGCGCATAGCGTCAACGCCAATATAACGGCGACGAACATAAGCCAAGTCTCTTGCCGTTGTGCCGGAATCAAGCCCGGCCATGCGCTGTAAGCCCGCATTGGTGCCAAGACCGTGCAGGCAAAGTAATAATCGTGGCTGCAACACTGACCGATCCATCGTTTCATAGGAGGTTGGACTTTTCAATACGTCTGTAAAACTTAGCCGCAGATCGGTTTCCTTTACGACATCGAGCAAACTGGTCATCGGCCACAGCGCATTAAGTTCGGCTTTGAGCGTTGCCAAATTGGGCGGTTCGGGCTGGGCGTCCAACGGTGTTAAGATGATCCAGCCGTTATTTTTGTCGCTTAGTCGAACGTAAGGATTCTTTTTCAGGCTAATGTCGAAGGCGTTTAATGCTTCGCGCATTTCGGCCTGTAAAGTGGTGATGAACTGCTCCGCATCGAGCGGCAGATTTAACGCTTGATAGTGATCCTCACGGTTCTCATTAAAATCGGTAGGCAGGTCTTCATCGGGATTGCGGTAACGGTTTGCACCGACCACCCAAATTTCCTTGCAGCGCAGCCGTTCGCGTAACGCTTCAAGCACAGCAATTTCATAAGTGATGCGATTGACGCGATCCCGGTCGGCGGCGTCCTTTTCCATCACAGCCTCACGCCATAATCCACGCACTACGCCATCAAGCGGTACATTTTCATCGGCCGGAAAGGTATGTACTTTGGAGTCTGTAAAACGTTTTACCAATTCAAGCGCATCCATCACCGGACGGTGAAGGTCATTGTTGCTCCGAAATTCCAGGGCGCCAAGCAAAGTAGGCACCATGCGGCGATAGTGGCCCTTATACGAATTACGAATCACGGTGCGTAGCGTAATCCGGTAGGTCGGGCCAGTGGCTTTCCATTCTTTAACCAAATCACGTAGGGTTTGTTCGCCGACTACAGGAAATACTACATCGCGCACCACCCCATCGGGTTGGGCAAGCGTAGCATCTGCCAGTTCGAACAATAGGTTTTGTTTGCCGGAAACGCGCTTAAGGTCTTCCAACAATTCCCGCTCGACTTTACGCTCTGCCCGTGCGCCGATCTTATGAATGGTTTCAATCAGCAAATCCACAAGATCATCGGTCAAACTGCGGGCACGCAAATAAACGAATGCTGCCAGCCAAGTAATACGTACAGCATCGGGATGTCTGCGTAAATCGCGGGGCACTTCGACGGAAACGCGTTTACGGCAACGTTCCAAATCGAGCGGTGAAACCTTATCGAATAAATCGGCCGGCAAACCGATTTTCCGGATGATTTCTAATTTAGCTAATTCGTCTTGCATGCTGGCAAGGTTTGGGCGACCAGGATTGCCTAGCAGCTTCAATAAGAGCGCCGGCGCACTGCTAGTAACACCTTCTTGGTCGTTATTCTCGCCGTCGCCCTTCTCCGGTCGCAACAAGGCGTCTAAGTTTTCGCGCTGTTTGGGCGAAAGACGCTCATAGACAGTATGATGGAAACGGTCCTCGTGAGCACGTAATGCGCTACGTGCAATACGTTCCATTCGATCAGGCGTAGGCGGTTCAATGGAAAGCTCGCGGCAGTGTGCTTCCAATCAAGCCATCATGGATTCGATATCGCCAGCCACTTCGCCGGCCACATGATCGCGTAGTCGTTCGGCAGTACGACCCGTCAGGATAACCTCGCCATCTATTGGAATCGGTACCTCCAACTGCTGGCTTAATAAAGCTATACCTTGTGTTTCGATTTCGGATTCATCGCGCGGGAACCTACCGCGTTCGCGGAAGAAAGTCAGCAGAATAGCAAAGCCTAACCGGTTTGCTCGGTTCTTGGACATGACCAGAGAACGTTCGGCGGGTGTCAATATCCACTGATCTTTCTCGCTGCTATTGTCCATTACGCCGGTATGGAGTCAGATTTGAATCAGGCCAGCCGATGCGAGCCAAGGTGTCAATCAGCGTGGTTCGTTTGACCTCAAAATTACGACAGACGGCAGCTTTCGACATGCCGTTGTTTAAGGCTTCAAGAATAGCATCGAGTTTTTCCCCAGTAATCGCCGGTGGACGACCACCAACCCGACCGCGTTTTTTGGCCGCTTCAAGACCGGCCACTACGCGTTCTTGAATCAAAGCCCGTTCGTACTGAGCCAAGGCACCAAACACATGAAACAATAATTCACCGGAAGGCGTAGTGGTGTCCATCCCTTCAGTCAGTGAACGGAAAGCGACTTGTTTCTCTTTGAGCGTATTGATGATGGAAAGCAGATGAGATAACGACCGACCCAACCGATCCAATTTCCACACGACCAGCACATCGCCCGGTCGGACAAAGTCCAGCGCTTTGGTCAATCCGGCACGGTCATCTTTGGCCCCTGACGCTCGGTCTTCAAAAAGATGTCGGACATCGACACCGGCAGCCAGCAAAGCATCGCGTTGCAAATCGGTGCTTTGCCGATCGGATTCAGAAGACACCCGCATATAACCCACTAACATAGACGGAAAACCCTAGCTTTGATGTTTCCGTATCATACCACTTCCCGACAGGGTTTTTCGTTTATTTTTTGGGGGGAGTTGTGTAGGATTTTAAGCTCGGCGTGAGAGCTGTCGGAAAACAGATGTTTTCTGAGCCTATCACTCCATGGAAGCCTATCGAGTCAATGAATACCTTTCCTTATAGCCGCGAGCAATTAGTCAGTGCTGCCAAATTTTCAGAGAGTGATTTAGAAATCATCAAGCAACGCCGCTATGAGTATACGCAACTTGGTTTTGGTTATCAGTTAGCCTATGTCCGGCTCCTGAATCGATTTCCTGCTCAAAATCCGTTGGAAATCTATGAAGAAATTCTAACCTTTGTGTCACTACAATTAAGGATTGCCGAGCAGTACGTTACACAATATGAAAAACGCCAACCGACTATTTCCGAACACCAAGAAATCATTCGTCGCTACCTGGGGTTCCGCTTATTCAGTTCCGCAGTGGTCGAGGCGGAAGCCTTTGTGTTCAAGTTGTCCTATAGCCTTGAGCAGACCGGAGCTTTGACGGTTCAGTTGCGAGATTTTCTAAAAAAACATCAGATTCTGGAACCCTCGCAAGATACATTACAACGCATCATCCAAACCCAGCGACAAGCCGCTAGAATCGCGATCTATGACCAAATATTACAAGCTTTACCCGTTGCAATACGTCAGTCTCTCGACAAATTGTTGATAACAGAGAATAGTACCCATTCACCGCTACACACACTCAAACAACCTCCTGTTAACCCTTCTCCTGCGGCGTTCAATGCCTTAACCACAAAACTCGAAATCATCCAACAGACAGGCATTTTATCGGTTGATATGACGTGGCTTAACAATAATTTTCAACGCAGTTTGGCCCGTTATGCCCGGCAATGTTCAACCTTCCGTCTGCAACAGTTAAAAGAAGAACGCCGTTACGCCGTGTTGGTTTGTTTTCTGTCTCAGTTGTACCAGGACACTTTTGATGCAATGGTGGAAATGTATGACAAACTGGTAAACAAAATATACAACCGGGCGGACAGTGAAATTAATGACTTCCTGAAAAAGCGACGCCGCCAAGTCCGCACATCATTAGCCCGTTACAAAACTATCCTTGATGTGCTGCTGAGCGATAATATTTCACAAGCTGACGTTCGACAAACAATTTTTGGCAGGATCGATTTACAGATATTAAAAGCAGAGCAAGAAGAACTCGATACGCTGTTAAGCAGCAAATATCATGATGCGTTCAACCGAGTAGTGGCTAGGTTTAGTTATATACGCCAGTTTACACCTGCTTTATTCAAACATCTTCAGCTCCAGGCTGAAACCGAGGATGAATTCTCTGATGGTTTGCTGGAAGCGATCAATATGCTTAATCAGATGAATACTGAAGGTCGTTATAAATTGCCTGATGATGCGCCAATTGATTTTATTCCTAAAAAGCTCCGCACAATGGTAATCCAAGATGATAGACCCAAAAAGTCCGCCTGGGAATGTGCTTTGTTGACCGTTGTTCGTGACCAAATAAAATCAGGTAATCTCTCGGTTCAGCACAGCAAGCGGTTTGCCACGCTAGACACGTTTTTTATTCCCTCTTCTGAGTGGGCAACCAAACGCAAAGCCTTTTTTGGTCGCTCTGGGTTACCTGCCGATCCAGGAGATATTGCGCCTTATCTGACCAAACGACTCAATCATGCCTATGACGACTTTCTGCAGAGCCTACCGAAAAATGAATATGCACAGCTGGATAGCCAGGGTTGGCAAATTACGTCTGATCCAGGCGAAAAACTCGATAGTGGCACCGACAGTCGTCTTAATTCGCTAAAAGCCTGGTTAGGTCAACACATTCGCACCATCAAACTTCCGGACCTATTGATTGAGGTGGATAACGAATTACAGTTTTCACGTCACTTCATGGCAGAAGCGGATAAAGAGCATCCCGCTGCGCAGCAAGTGTGTGAAATCTTAGCCGCTATCATGGCCCATGCCAGCGAAATCGGCACTTACACGATGGCTCAGATTATCGATGGCATCAGCTACCACCGCCTCAAGCAAATCAGTGACTGGCAGTTGCATGAGGAGAATCAGCGCAGCTCACTGGCCAAGGTGGTCAACGCTATCAGTAATCTGGATATTACCCAAGCCTGGGGCAAAGGAAAAACATCCAGTAGTGATGGACAACGGTTTGCATTACGCCGCAAAGTGCTAACGCAGACTTATAGCCATGCTTTCAATGATTTTGCCGTCGAGTTTTACAGCTTTGTGGCCGATAATTATGCGCCTTATTTCAGTTTGCTGCATGAATGCGCTGACCGGGATGCGCCATTTGTGCTCGATGGCCTACTTTACAACGAAAGTGATCTCAATATCGAAGAGCATTACACGGATTCCCATGGGTTTACTGATATCAATTTTGCAGCCTTTGCTATGCTTGGCAAACGCTTTGTCCCAAGAATCAAGGGACTAAAAAATTACGCAATCTTTCGTGTTGATACTGAAAAAGATTATGGCCCACTCAGCGTTCTGCTCAATAAAAAAGACCGCACCCTGCATCTGGACTGGATCGTTGAACAGTGGGATCGCATGGGGCATTTTTATGCCTCGCTGGAATGTGGTCATGTCACCGCGTCCACAGCCTTAAGGCGGCTCAACGGTTTTAGCGGAAAAAATCATTTTTATCGGGCAAACCGAGAACTGGGACGGCTGTTCCGTACAGAACATACACTTTCTTTTATGTCTGATCCGGCACTGCGTCGCCGTAATCGCCGTGGATTGCTCAAAGGTGAACAGATTCATGCTCTGGCACGAGATATCAAATTGGGTAAGCGTGGCAGAGTCAACAAACGTGACTTGTTAGAACAGCGGCACTCCTGTAGCTGCCTAACGTTAGTTATGGCCTGTATTATCTACTGGCAGGCCAAAGAAATTAACCGTGTCATTCAGGATCATATGCCAGAGGATGACAGCATCGACATCTCGTTGATCCAGCATATTAGCCCTATTTCTTGGGAAAATATCATCCTCTATGGAGATTACATCTTAAATCGAGCGAAAATTAAACTGGACTAGCGTATATTTACGGATGATTATGCACAGTACCCTATGTGCAGCGGCTTTGCCGAAACCATGATGTAAGCTGGCTTTAAAGCCTCTACCTCGCTCGCAATCTTTGCATAATTTCCATGATTTAAAACAAGCTTTCAAATACATCAAAAAGGAGCAATATCAGCGTTTATTCCAGTCGAAGTCATCAGGCGTATCGAATGCTCACTTTTTATCGACATGGCGGATAAATTTCGCATGATTGTTTCCCTGTTGTGAACTATTTTAAGTAGAAAAAGCTATCTGTAGTGCTGAAGGTTGGTTTCTGAATTGAATAACAGAAAATCGCTCCCTGAAGTTTGCAAAAATTATGACAAGCTTTTTATCTGGCTGCCTTGCTAAATCCGCTTGATTCCTAATGTCAACTATTCGAAACCAAAACACTGTGCATAAAAGGAAACTTCACATAAGGGTCGTTATGCAAAGCTTTGCATAACGGCCAAAACCCGCCATACAAAACAAAAGTACGAATGGCAAATATCCAGCCAAAAGCAGGCGTTGGATTTGGTGAGTTTACTGACAGCACCAATCGCGAACGATGCGTGTCACGCCGTTCAGCACATTTTATGACTTTATCAGGCTCAATCACTTTCCAAATAGCCTTGTCAAACCGAAGGCACCGCCATCTTTAGCTTGTGCCAAAAATCCACTTTCCTCGCTTCGGGACATCTGCCGTAAGAATTCAACTTGTAGTTCCGCATATGCAGCGGGCGTTTCCGTATTCAGCCTAAGAATGGGAAGCAACTTGGCCACATTAACGCGACTCTTCGCAAGAACTTCGAGATGTTTGTAAGACTGATAATTTCTCCAACAGGCAAAGATGAATAAGGCAAGAGTCACTCCAAATGTTAATCGAGGAAAGAGTGCGTACAGCAGGTACCAAGATCCCGCGTCTGCAGGTTTCTTCGATGAGATATCTGCTAGAAAAACTGGCAGACTCGTCGTAGCATCCCAAACTATCCAGAAGAACCCGGCAAGAATCACAAGACACGAGATCAACCATATGGTTGAGTTTCTACCATATTTTGAACAGTCCCTAATGAATTCGGCGTGTAATGAGTCTACCGCTTGATCGTTGACATATTGTCGAAGTACGGAACCAGCATCCTGCAGCATTTTTACTACTTTGTTTAATTCTTCGATATTTTTTATCAGCCCGTTGTAATGCTCTGTCAGTGCACCTTTTCCTCCCCACTCTAGGACTTTCTGTGAGATACGGTCAACGAAGTGGCCGGATAGCTCATAAAGTTTGTCGCGTTGTACCGAATTTTTGTCTTTGACGTAGCCGAACGCCTCACCACGAAATTTAATTAGCGAAATCTGTGCCTGATGTAGTTCTATGCCTCGAACTATCAGATCAGGATTTCCACGGTTTAGCTCCCATGTCGTCTGTACAGCGTTCTCCATCATTGAAACGTTGGCAGCAACAACGGGATCCTCGAGAATCTCAGGTTGGCTCCCTAAGGCAGTCTTAAATTCGTCAAACGACTTTTTCACCTCTTCAATCGTCGTCTGCTCATTTTTTGCTGCAGCGCTATTCGGATCACTACCCATTTCATTCTCCTTCGGTACCAAAATAGATTGTGATTTTCTGTTCTTCGCATGAACAATAGCAATTGTTCATGCGAAAAGAAGTAACAATCCGCAACAATTTAATTCATTATTTATCAATAAATTGCTCAAAATTAAAATGAAAAATTCGTAGCACAGTATCATTAACTGTACGGTCACAAATTCTGTTAGTCAGCGCATCTCCGAGTAGCGATAGCGTATCGGAGGATATTGTTGGTCTCAAAATATGCAGTTACGCAAGCTATTCGCACCTATGTTTTGATCGACAGCTTATTGTCATTTCTTGTCATTGCAAGTTAAACCCTATTTGGCAGCAATGGGTCGGTTGAACTCAGTGACGACTGGCCGCTTTCGGGAGTCAGAATTTCATTGACCGCTTTCCGGCGATGAATCTGAAGATAAGACGGTCCCTTGGCGATCCTAAATTGCCGGTGACTTGGCCAAATTTAATGACAAAAATTCATCCGTAATCAGTCAGTCCGCACTATTATCGCGTCTCAAGTTCACCTCCTAAAAATTTCAGTATCAAACTGGATTGGAGTATGACGAGAATCACAGTTCACAATGATTTTTTGCAATAGTATTTCGAAAGTTTAATCAGTTAGGATAACAAATGAGTTACGAAGTATTAGCGTTGGCATGCGAGCAATTACCTTATCGAGACAAGCTGCGTCTTGCTCAGTTGCTAATACAATTAGCAAGAAAAGAGGAAGAAGAGCTTCATCCTGAAAAAAGAGCACCAGAACCGAAAAAAGCCGAAAGCACTAATGGCAAAGAACAAAATAACGATACCTTAACTTATGTTGTAGAGAGGCTTTTAAAGTCTAAGCCACAAAAAAAGGCCGCACTACAAAACTTTATCAAAGCAATGTATCAATTTAAGGGAGCGCTTTCAGATGCTGATGCCGAAAAAATAATTAATGAGTTACAAAAAGGAAAAGTAATCAAAATTGATGGTTTAAAGGTAACCTATTTATAAATTAGCTCGGTAGGCTACCATTAATCACATTATGCTAGTCTGTAGGACAGTCTGTTTCTTTTGAGAATATCCAAGAATAACGTGGACATTTTTCAATCCCCTTTATCAAACTTCTAGCAGATTTCCATAAAATACCAGCAACTGCATCATAAGTTGCTCTCTGGTCATGTTTGTTTAATTTATCAACGATAAAATCTAAGCTAAGCTGCAATTCTCTAACTATATGATTATAAATTAAAATAAAAAATCATTGTGTTTTCTGACCGAATATCCAGCCTTCCACAGATTTCACAGTCGCATCATTAGGTAAGCCATCATCACGAACACCCAAAACGACTGAAAGCATGCCGAGAAGCCCAACAAATGCGTCAAACTGATCCTCGCCAATTACAGTTTCTCCAAATCCATCTGAGATTGCCGATTCAACTTGGCTGATGTCGATTTCCATCTCCTTGGCACATTGTCTGATTGCCGGAGCCCTACTGACCCTACCAAGTCTATTACGTTTACTCCAGCCTCGGCCAGGTGCACCGATGCCCAATTGTACACAGGCGTCGCCCGGATAAGTCTCGACAATAATAGCTGATTTTATTTCAGTCAATCTATCGAGTTGAACATCAAATGGCCAAATAGCCACTTCCGATCTTATTGAATTAATGGTTGGGACTAAGATTTCTCGCCAACCAGTAATGGCTGCTTTTCCTACTTGGTTCCCGCCCAATGTCCAGAACAGTGAACATGCATTATTCCGATCCTCATTGCCGAGCTCACATCGTCTCAGAAGATTCATGATTTCAGAAACACCTATGCCAGCAAGCAAATGGCTCTGGGTCGCTTGACCACGATGGATACACCTTTGGGGATAAAATGGCCTGTAAACGGTAACATCTTCAGGACGTTCTGCTACTTTGTAAAAATCCTTCCATAGCCCTTTTCCGAATTCAGGCAGCACATCCATGAATCGGTTAAATCCTGCCAAATCAGCATAAGCCTTAGGAACACCAATCGGGAAATCAAACCCAAGAATAACGCCATGGTCGTTGGCCTGTCGTAATGATGTTACTACCAGAGATTCTGGTTTTTGTACCGGGACTGGAGCCGAGACACGATAAGTGTTGCTATCAAGTATCGCAGAACAGATCCATCGTTTATACGGGTCTTTGCTCCAATCTGCATGAACAATCAATTTTGGAAGCATTCTTAAGTCTTATCCCATTAAATAAGTTGCCAGTTTATAAGCATCAAAAAGTTGGTGCAAAATATAACCTCTGAACAGAACAAGTTCACCAAAGCTATAACTGACGTGTCGGCTACATGTCATAAAACCTACACTTTCCGAAGTGAGCATCCGTGCGCTTATTGGGCGGTTGGCGAGGTCTCCAATGGCCGCTTTGTAGACTTCCAGTTCGAAGAATCTGAATTTGCCTGACTGGCCGGTTTGGAGAAAGTCGTATGACGAGTTTGGGTCGTTTGCAAACCTTCGAGCCAGGAACACATGAGGTTATCCGCTATTGCCCATCTTCGCACGAATCCTTAAGGTCACCCTAATTAATAACCCGCTTCTTTCTGGTGTCGAAAGGCAAGTACATAAAGAGCATTATCATCCGGTTCATAGCGATAGAGTGCCACAAAACCGGAATCGCCGAATGGAATGAGTAATTCACGTAATTCTGGAAGATCTTCCCACGGCCTGCCGATTTCGGGTTCTGTTTCTAGGCGCTCAAATCGCTGTGCAATTGCCCGCGCGGCTCTTGCCGCGGCCAAAGGATTTTTTTCGGCTAAAAAGAGGCGACAGCGTTCCAAACCTTGAGCCGCCCCTTCGGTAATAATTATTCGTGGCACTCAGGGCTCTCTTGCTCATGCTCTGTACCCCAGGTGCTCAGCCAATGACGCGCTTCTTGGCCCGTTAGATGTTTGCCCGTTTCTTGGTAAGCCTGCCAAGCTGACAAGGCTTCTTGTTTGAAACTTTCTCGGGCTTCTTCGCGTTCAACATAGTCGCGAATGGCTTCGCGCATAATCCAATGCGATGATCGATTCCTCAGATCAGCCAGATGCTGAACTCGATTCTTCAAGTCCGCATCGAGTTTAACAGATGTTGCCATAGTGATCGCCTCGTTAGTAAAAGGTAGTACTTTTAAATACTCTAGCATAAGGAGGTGGCATTTTTCCAATGAAATGTCAGCGAAGCTTTAGCTTGGGCTCCGCCCACTTTACGTCCTATAATGTATTTTATAGGACCTAAAAACACGCCCCCAAAATCCTGCCTCATTTGCACCACTATATAAGGTATAAATACCATGACCGACTTGTTGCTCAAAAATCCGGAACGCGCACTGACCGCGAAACAATTTCAGCAGTTATCCGACGTGCCGCCGGAACTCGAATGGTTTGCCAACATCAGTTCCGAGAAAACCCGAAAAGCTTACCAGAATGACATTCGCGATTTCGCGCAATTTGTCGGCATCAGCCAACCGGCTGAGTTTCGTATCGTCACCCGGTCCCATGTCATTGCCTGGCGAAAAACCATTGAAGAGAAAAAATTCTCCGACGCCACCATCCGCCGCAAGCTCTCTGCTCTGTCTTCCTTATTTGAGTATTTATGTGAGAAAAACGCCGTGACCCATAATCCGGTCAAAGGCGTGAAGCGACCCATGGCCAATAACAATGAAGGCAAAACCCCAGCCTTGAGTAACGACCAGGCTCGACTGCTATTGGAAGCGCCGCCGGAAGACACGGTAAAAGGGCAACGCGATCGGGCGATTTTAGCCGCTCTGCTCTATCATGGTCTGCGCCGGCAGGAACTGTGCAATCTGAGTGTCAAAGATTATCAACGAAGATCCGGCGTGATGATGTTCCATGTCCACGGCAAACGGAAAAAAGAACGCTTCGTGCCGGTGGAACCGAAAACTCAACGCTTAATCGCCGAATATCTGCAAACGTCTGGTCATAGTGCAGATCTGGAAGGCGCTTTGTTTCGGCCGGTGAAAAACAACTCGACTGGAGATCTCACTAAACCGCTCAATCCGCGTTCGGTGTATCGGGATGTGGTCATGTGTTACGCCAAACAGGTTGGCATCACGCTCGATACCCACGGATTTTGCGTGCACTCGCTTCGCGCGACCGCCGCCACTAATGCGCTCGATCATAAAGCCGATATCGCCAAAGTTCAGGAATGGCTGGGCCATGCTAATGTTTCGACCACTCGGCTGTACGATAAACGGCATAGTCGACCGGAAGATAGCCCGAGTTTTAAGGTGGAGTATTAGGGGGAATACAAGCAGTCGTGTTACCAGCCGCCATTTAAAACTGTCGGACGTCGGATAGCAGGGTAGAACCGCAATACGAACCGAAACAGCAATGTGCCCAACAACGATTCGCCCCTAACTTTGGTGGATCTGGAATTCCATTTTTCTAAAACCGATTGACGCTCGGTTAAATAATGAGAATAATAGCTTGCTGTGTGTAATGGGAAATTTTGCTGTTCATGAAAATTATTCAACGCCCTTATTTGGGGGAACTGGAAATGGCGGTGCTCGAATATCTTTGGGCCAACGGCACATTTGACGCGAATGGAGTACATGCCGCGTTAGGCAGGTCGCGCGGAATTTCCCACAATACCATTCAGTCGACGCTGGAACGACTGTACAAGAAAAAACTGTTGACCCGACAAAAAGTGAGTCGTGCCTATGTCTATCAGACTTCGGTCAGTCGGGATGAGTTGATGGGACGAATGATCACCGATGTCGTCCACACGCTGGTAGACGATGATGCCGACAGTATGTTGGCGGCATTCGTCGACATTGCCGCGCGCAGCGATGAAGCGCATCTGGAGCGATTGGAACAACTGATCAGCGAATACCGTTCCAACCGCTGTCATAAGTCGACTTCATGAGCCTGCATTTTCTTCAATCTGGGATTTTGGCAACGTTCTTTTCCGGCGGCCTACTGTCGCTGCTGTCGGCCATCGGCTATCCCAGTTTCCGTCGGCATTTATTGCCGCTGCCCTGTCATTTTCGTGCCAAGGTGTTGGCTGTCACACTGTGCGGTCCCCTTTTGCTGGGCCTTTTGATCACATTATTCGGTTTGTTGCCCTCCTGGATGGCGAGTCACGACGAGGCGACGGAACATTGCGCCACGCATGCGAACAGCATGGCTCATTTATGCTGGTTTGATCCGCTCGTACACCTGTCCGATCAGTTTTGGACGATCGGCGCCGGTTTAATGGTCGGTGTCGTGAGTTACGGCTTGGTCGCCGCGCTCCGTTTTTGGTTGCGGATTCGGCGATTTCAGGCCGCGCTCAATTTGATCAGTGAATACGATGCGCGGCATCGAGTTTACCGGATCGACAGTGAACGGGCTTTCGTCTTCGCGGCCGGATTGTTTGCGCCCCGTGTGTTTATATCTTCGCACTTGATTGAGCAACTGTCCGGCCCGCAATTGGCTGTGGTGCTCGCGCATGAACGATCTCATTGCCGACGGCGCGATATGTTATGGCGCTTGTGTTTAAGCATTGCCAGTCTATTGCATTTTTCCGCCACGCGTAGACAGTTGCTCCGGGATTTGGAATTGGCGCAGGAACAAATCTGTGATACTGAAGCAGTGCAGTGTGTAAGCGACCGTCTGTTAGTCGCCGAAACCCTGATTAAAATCGTCCGGCAACTCAATCTCAGCATGCCGGAAGCCAATCCAGCGATTAGCGCCTTTAATGGCAGTCACATCGAGCTCCGTATTCGGCAATTGTTGGAACAACCCGAACCGTTACCCCGCACGACGGTCTGGTTGAGTGCGTTGCTGTTCGGCTTGCTATTATCCGGCGTCGTCAGTCTGACGATGCCGCTGCATCATCTGCTTTAACCCCTATTCCCTAATGAAAATGATTTCAACGAAACCGCTATTATTCTTAAAACCGATCAACAATCGGCTTTATTCGGCGCTATGGCTGCTGAGCACCACACTGCTCCTCGCGTTGCCGTCACACGCCAAGTCGCCCTTGACTGAAAGCGAGTTGCTCGAACAGGTGATGCAACAAGTCAGCGTGCAAGACTGGGTTAACGGACGTCTCGATGAAGCCCAAAGCGATATCATGGCGGCCTCCCATTGGGAAAATCCCACCTTTTCCTATGCGATGGATTTACCCGGGAAGCGAGACCAAAATGCCTTTGAAAATTCCTATATGCTGTCGCAACAAATCGATCTCAGCGGACGACGGGGCTTACGCCAATCCGCCGCGCAACAGAACTTACAAGCGGTGGAAGCCGGCATCGAATCCCGACTAGCTGCATTCCAGGCGCAGACGCGTCAACGTTTCTTCGAAGTTTTACATCTTCAGCATCGAGTCGATGTCGTCAATGCCTGGTCGCGGCATCTGAATGAGTTGCAAGCCATCCTGCAAAAACGGGAGCGGGCTGGTGACGTATCCGGTTATGACCTCAAACGAATGCAACGGGAATGTGCTACCGCGATGACACGACAACAGACCGAAACGGCTGCGTTGCAACAAAGTTGGGAAAAACTGTTCGCATTATGGCCGGACGGTGCGAAGGTTTTGTCCGCGACGCACACAGTCTCAGGCGAACTGCTGCCCGAAGCGCCCTTGCCCTTGGAAAACTATCTGAATCAACTCCAGCAAACCGCCGCATTGCGACGTCTCGCCAAGCAACAATCGGCCTTGAATATGAATGCGCAAGCGGCGCAGCGATGGCAAATTCCCCAATTCAAAGTCGGCGTCGGCGCCAAAACTTTCGACGCGACGACTTACTCCGACACTGGCGTATTAGTGAACATAGAGGTGCCGCTGCCGTTATGGAGCCAGAATAATGCCGAACGCTTGAGGTTACAGGCGCAAACGCAGCAAGCAGACAGCGAATATCAATGGGCGTATCAGCAAACCCAAGGTGAAATCAAAGGACTCTGGCTGTCGTTAAATGGGCTGCTGCAAGCCGCCGCGAATATAGAACATCGAGGTCAGGCGCTTTCGGATGGGCTGACGACCATCGCCGTGTCGTCGTATCGAGGCGGCGAAATCGGCATCTTGGAGTTATTGGACGCTTACCGTGAACGCCAAGCATTTAAATTGGAACGGCTTGACTTGGCTTATAAGGCACGCCTGGCCCGAATCGAACTCGACCGTTTAACCGCTGGAATGACTCCATGAAACATCTATCCCTAACTATTATTTTAATGAGCGCCATAACGCTCGTTGGGTGTAATTCGAACTCCCTTCAAGAACACGGGCACTCGCATGAACCCCAATCGTTTGTGTTCACCGATTACACCGACGCGACGGAATTGTTCGTCGAATTTTCCGCGTTGATCGTGGGACAAACCTCGTCTTTTGCCGCGCATTTTTCCGACATGAACACCTTTCGTCCAGTGGAACAGGGCACCGTAACCGTCATTCTGAGCGGCGCTGGACAGCCGGAAGAGCGCTTTTCGGTCACACAGGCGGCAGTACCCGGTATTTTTATCCCCAAAGCCCAGCCCCGCTATGCAGGAAAAAGGCAATTAATCATCGAATTACAATCCGAGCACTTGAAGGCCAGGCATGACTTGGGCGAAATTACCGTATTTGCCGATTTTGACAGTGCCTTGGTCGATGTCGCAGAGGACAGTGATGGCAGCGAAATTTCCTTTCTGAAAGAGCAGCAATGGAAAGTCGATTTCGCCACCGAAGTCGTCAAGCGGCAGCCGTTACAACCGTCGGTGCGGGCCTTGGCGTCGATCAAGGCAGCGGCAGGCCATGAAGCCTTGGTGTCCGCTCCGCTGAGCGGCCATGTGTTAACCAAACCCGAAGACCTGCCGAAGGTCGGCAGCCGGGTTGAAAAAGGCCAAGTTCTGGCGACGCTAGCCGCCCGACTAAGCGGTTCAACGGATTTGCTGGAACTGGAAATGAGTGTCCAAACAGCGCGCGCTCGTTACCAATTGGCCGACAGTGAGCGGCAACGGCTACAGAAATTATTCAACGAACAATCGGTTGCAAAACGCCGATTACTGGAAGCGGAAAGCAACGCCAAAGTCGCCCAGGCCGAACTACAGGCGGCGCAAAAACGCTTGCGGCAGACCCGCCAACAAGCGGCCGGCGATGCGTCGGGCGTCAAGCTTTACGCCCCGATCAGTGGAATCTTGACGGCGGTCAATATCGCATCCGGCAGCTATGTCGAAGAAGGCGATGCCTTGTTCCAATTGATCGACCCGCAGACATTATGGCTGGAAACGCGCGTGGCCGAAGCGGATTCCGGGCGCTTAGGGCCGCCCGAGCGGGTCGGTTTCAAGGTGGCCGGCATGGAAAAGTCGTTTGCTATCCAGCTGGGTGAAAACGGCCAGCTAGTCGCATACGGGCAACTAGTCGATCCTGTCACGCGCACCTTGCCGCTGGTATTCGAATTCGACAACGCCGACCTGAAGCTGGCAGCGGGATTATTGGCCGAGGCTCGCCTCTATCATGGCGATAGCCGATTGGCGCTGGCCGTGCCGGAAACCGCTTTGATCGATGATAACGGGCAAGATGTCGTGTTCGTGCATGCCAGCGGCGAGTCTTTTCAACGGCGGGTGCTGCGCCTGGGTATACGCGATCAGGGCTATGCCGAAGTGCTGAGCGGTTTGAACGACGGCGAACGTGTGGTGACGACAGGGGCGTATCTGGTGCATTTGGCATCCAGCTCGACCCAGCCCGCCGCTCACGGTCACGCGCATTAGTTGAGAAACGACATGATTGCACAGTTAATTGACTGGTCACTAAAAAATCGTCTGTTCGTGTTGGTGGGCGCAACCTTATTATTGTTTTGGGGCGCTTACGAAACCCAGCGCATGCCGATCGACGTGTTGCCGGATTTGACCGCGCCCACCGTCACGGTAATCAGCGAAGCTCATGGCATGGCCCCCACCGAAGTCGAGCGACTGATTACCTTTCCGATCGAAACCGCCTTGAACGGCGCCGCCGGTGTCCGTAGGGTGCGTTCGAACACCGGCATCGGCCTCGCCGTGGTCATCGTCGAGTTCGATTGGGGCACCGATATCTATCAAGCGCGGCAGATCGTGGCCGAGAAACTGCAACTCGCACGCAGTCATCTGCCGCCCGATATCGTCGCACCGGTGATGGCGCCGATCGCTTCGGTAATGGGCGAGATTTTGTTCATCGCGCTGGAATCAGAACAACATGATAGCTTGAGTCTTAAAACCACGGCGGATTGGGTGGTGAGACGCCGGTTACTGGCGATCTCCGGCGTCGCCGAAGTGATTCCGATCGGTGGCGACACCAAACAATATCAAGTGGAAGTGAAACCGGAACGCTTGGCCGCCTTTGGTTTGACCTTGAACGAGGTGATCGCCGCCGTGCGCGAAACTAACAGCAATGCCTCGGCGGGGTTTTATACCGCGTCCGGACAGGAATATCTGATTCAAGGCATCGGCAGGGTTCAACGCCTGGACGATATCGGCGAAGCGGTGGTTGCACAGCGTCAGGGTCTGCCTGTGCTGGTGCGCGATGTCGCCGAGATCAAAATCGGGCCGGCGCTTAAACGCGGCACCGGTTCCCATAACGGCCGTCCCGCCGTGATTCTGGGCGTGCAAAAACAACCCGGCGTCAACACGCTGGCCTTAACCGAGCGATTGGACGCCGTGCTGGCCGACATTCAAAAAACCCTGCCGGAAGGTATGATCTTGGATGCCAATATTTTCAGGCAGGCCGATTTCATTGCCGTGTCGGTGCACAATCTGTTGGACGCGCTACGCGACGGCGCCATTCTGGTCGTGATCATCCTCTACGTGTTTTTGATGAGTGGACGGGCGACGCTGATCACCTTGATCGCCATTCCCATCTCGATGATCACGGCTCTGTTAGCGATAAAAGCGATGGGGGCCACCGTCAATACGATGACGTTGGGCGGTTTAGCTATCGCCCTGGGGGCGCTGGTCGACGATGCGATCATCGTGGTCGAAAATACCGTGCGGCGCATGCGCGAAAATGTCCGTTTGCCGGAAACCGAACGCATGACAACAAGCCGGCTGGTCTTCAACGCCAGCCACGAAATACTGGGTTCGATCGTCTTTGCCACGGTGATCATCATGCTGGTATTCGTGCCGCTGTTCTTCTTGAGCGGCGTGGAAGGCCTGCTATTACAACCCTTGGGCATGGCTTATATCGTCGCCATCGCTACCTCGCTGCTGGTCGCCGTGACCGTTACGCCGGTATTGAGCTATTTCTTGTTACCGACCTCCGGCGCCGTGTGCGAGGACAAGGAAGGCCGCCTGATCATTTGGTTGAAGCAACGCTACACCCCACTGCTGGAAGGATCGTTAAAACGCTGGCGTGGCATCAGCCTGTTATCCGCTACGATGCTGCTGATCGCGTTGGTCGGCTTGCTGTTGTCGGGGCGGGCGTTTTTGCCGGAGTTCAATGAAGGCAGTCTGACGATCAGCGCCGTCACGCTGCCCGGCACGTCGTTGCAGCAATCCGATCAACTGGCGCAGCGGGTCGAAGAAATCATTTTGGAGCAGCCCGAAGTCGTCGCCACCGCCAGGCGAACGGGGCGCGCCGAACTCGACCCGCATGCGCAACAGGTGTTCGCCTCGGAAATCGATGTCAGCTTGAAGATGCAGCAACGCAGCAAAGCCGAATTTCTATCCGAATTGAGAAAGGCGTTGACCGCCGTACCGGGTACCGCGAGCGTGATCGGACAGCCCATTTCTCACCGCATCGATCATATGCTGTCCGGCACGCGGGCGAATATCGCCATCAAGCTGTTCGGACAGGATCTGGCCGAGCTGCGGCGCTTGGCCGAACAGGTCAAAAAACTCACCGAACAAATCTCTGGCGCCGTGGATGTGGCGATTGACAATCCCGCCGACGTGCCTTTTCTGGACGTCAAATTCAATCGGCAGGCGCTGGCCCGCTATGGACTGAGCATCGGCACAGTGGCCGAGGCCATCGAAACGGCCTTTGCAGGGCGGGCTGTATCACGGGTCATCGAAGACGTCGGCAGCTTCGATTTGGTCGTCCGCTATGGCCCGGAGGCCTTGGAAGATTTGCAAACGATACGCTCGACCCTGATCATGACCCCATCCGGCGCGCAACTCCCCTTACACGCCTTGGCCGACATCCGTAAAACGCGTGGGCCCAACACCATCAGTCGGGAGAACGCGCAGCGCAAGATTGTCGTCATGGCGAATGTCGCCGAACGCGATCTGGCCGGCGTGGTGCACGATATTCAAACCGGAATCGAGGAACAAATCCGTTTTCCCAAGGGCTACTATGTGGAATATGGAGGCCAATTCGAGAGCGCCGAACAAGCATCCAAGACCTTGTTCATCGTCGGCTTCATCGTGATCGTCGGCATATTCTTATTGTTGTTCGTCGCGTTCCATTCGGCGGGCGACGCCTTGCTGGTGATGTTGAATCTGCCATTGGCGTTGATTGGCGGCGTGATCGGCGTGTATTGCGCCGACGGCATTCTGTCCGTCGCCTCCATTATCGGCTTCATTACCTTATTCGGCATCGCCACCCGTAACGGCGTCATGATGATCAGTCATATACACCATCTGGTACTGGACGCAGGTATAAACGATTTATCCCAAGCCGTTAAACAAGGCGCACTGGAACGCTTGTCGCCGATTCTGATGACCGCCTTGGGCACCGGTCTGGCGCTGATCCCGTTGTCCCTAAGCGGGGGCGAACCCGGCAGTGAGATTCAAGCGCCGATGGCGCTCGTGATTTTGTTCGGCTTACTAACCTCCACCGCTTTGAACATGCTGGTCATACCGGCTTTGTATTATCGCTTCGGTTCCATGCGCAAAATCACGAATCAACAAGACGAACCGTGATTTGTGACTCGCCCGTTTGTCGCGACGACTATGAATCGGAGCAATAAAGGGGCAGAAATTTTGTTACACGTTCATTCTGTTTCGATAGGGTTTAAAACCGTTATCATTTTATTTTTTTGGAGAGACCTATGCGCTCATTGATCTTACTTTTTACCTTGTTGTTGTCACCGCCAATGTATTCCACTGCATTTGCCGATCCCGACAAAGATGAATCCGGAAAAGGTTGGCAATATTCCAAAGAACGATCCAAGGAGTCATGGAAGCGTGAACAAGAGCGTCAGCGCGAAGCAACTAAAGACCGTCGAGAAGTTGAACGCGAGCAACGCAAATATTTCGAAGAAATGGAGCGGGAAGACAGAAAGCACTACGAGGAGATGGAACGAGAAGATAGAAAACATTTTGAAGAAATGCAGCGCGAAATTCGACAACACGAAAAAGAAATGTCACGCTAACATGTGGCTTGTGACAGTCTAACAAAAATTGATGATCACCCGAAGCTCACGTAGATAATTGAACGATTTGCCATTCATGTACGCGATAAGCAAGGTGATCATCACCAGCCTGATCATCGTCGCCCTATCGGAACTGTCGAAACGCAGCGCTTTTTTCGGCGCATTGTTAGCCTCTTTGCCATTGGTTTCGATTCTGGCGATGACGTGGCTTTACATCGACACGAGAGACGTCGAAAAAGTCGCTGCGTTAGCCAGCAATGTGTTCTGGCTGGTCATTCCGTCATTGCTGTTTTTCATCAGCTTGCCCCTGTTACTTAAAAAAGGGATGAATTTTTATCTGAGCATGGGACTATCGATGCTGGCGACAGCGGCCTGTTATTTTCTGATGATCAAATGTTTAGCCTGCTTCAATATAAAGCTGTAAGTGATGAGGGGGTATAAATATATAGTCAAATCTAGCATAGAGGGAAGTGATGATCGGGAATAAGTTCATCACCGATAACAAATCGAAGTCAATCCGAATGTCAGCTATTTGGCTGCAACTACCAGTTCTCCGATACTCTCGTAAGCAGCCATTTATGAAAATTGAGATTCGATCATGAATGGCATAAAAACGGATCATTTGCCGAGTGAATACGTATCGCTAGCCTTACATAAAATCTGGATGAAAATGTCGTAAAACATCTGTTTTACGACACCCAATGGTTTTTGCTTTACACCTTATCAAAAAACCGGCATATTGTGTACGAAAAACACTGTCGAATTATAAGTGTGTTCTGAAACTTGATAAAAAGGGTTTTTCGTACATGTTAGTGGGTTATATGCGGGTATCCAGCGACAATGATCGCCAATCAACCGATTTGCAGCGGGATGCGTTAATCAGCGCGGGTGTCGATCCTCGCCACTTGTTCGAAGATAAAGCCAGTGGTGCCCGTGATGACAGGGTAGGATTAAAACAGGCACTGGATTACGTTCGTGCGGGTGACTGCCTAGTGGTGTGGAAATTAGATCGGCTAGGTCGGTCGTTGCCACACTTGTTGAAAATAGTGACGGATTTACAGAAGAAAAAAATAGCGTTTCGTTCGCTGACTGAACAAATGGATACCGCCACGCCTCATGGGGAGTTTCTGTTCAGTGTTTTCGGTGCTTTAGCTCAATATGAGCGAGCACTGGCGAAAGAACGCATTCTTGCTGGTTTGGCCTCGGCAAAAAAGAGGGGAAGGCATGGTGGCCGCCCAAAAATCATTAGTGATGAAAAACTAAAAGCAATCACTGATGCCTTAAATTCTGGGGCTAGCAAGGCATCTGTCTGCCGAACATTCGGTATCAAACGAACAACACTCTATGATGCGCTTAAAAGGGCATCCTTCTCAGGATAACCTTTGCCAGTATTTGTGGGTAATAGCGTGTTTTACTGAAATCAATATTGCAATCCCACCCAATCTGTCATTGGATAACATCAAATGTATTGAATGAATCATGATGACCCATGAAATTAACGATAGGTAAATTAGCTAAACAAGCGAATGTCACCATTGAAACCATTCGTTATTATCAACGCAAGGGATTGCTGGATGAGCCGGTAAAGCCGGTTACGGGTTATCGTCACTATCCAACCGAGGCGATTGCCAGAATACGATTTATTAAACGCGCACAACAATCCGGTTTTACGTTAAAAGAAATCTCGGATTTATTATCACTGAATAGCGGTCATTGCGAAGATGTACGCAAAATGGCTGAACAGAAACGACGGCAAATTGATGACCAACTTAAAGACTTAACGGCTCTACGTCAGGTGCTGGATAATTTGGTTAAAGGCTGTCAAACCGATCCATCCACCGAACATTGTTCGCTCATCAATGCACTTTCAACAGAACCCGCCGCAAACTCTGATCCATCAAAAAAATAATGTGAAACTTCTTGACTCTGTTCCATAGAACAGGGTTTAGACTCCGAATCAAATGCTATCAATGTCTGTTCGACGCCAGGCAAATGCACTGCTGACCTGTTAACAACAACGATTTTTTTTGATTGTGGAGAACGATGATGACAACCGAACAAGAAACACCCGCCAAAAGCACATCCTGGCTTGGCCTAGGCGCTATTCTGGCCGCTATTGGCGCTTCCGTCTGCTGTGTCGGCCCTTTACTACTTTTATCCTTGGGGATTGGCGGCGCATGGATGAGTACCTTAACGTCCATGGAAACAGTCCGGCCTGTTTTTATCCTTCTAACCTTGGTCTTCATTGGTTTGGGTTATCGCAAACTCTATTTAATTCCGGAAAACTGTGAGGAAGGTGAAGCCTGTGCCTCACCCGATGTCAAACAGAAACAACGGTTGATCTTCTGGATCGGTTCCGGATTGATTTTATTATTATTGGCATTCCCCTGGTATGCCCCGTTTTTTATGGTTTAAGGAGAACAATGATGAAAATGAAAACGTTATTCTTCGTGTTGAGTTTAATTTCGGGGCTTTTTTTAATGCCAACGATTCAAGCTGAAGTGCCGACTCAGACTCAAAACGATCGTCAGTCGGTGACGCTCGATGTGCAGAACATGACCTGCGCGATGTGTCCCATCACGATCAGAAAGGCGCTGCAAAGAGTTGAGGGTGTACAGAGCGCCAAAGTGGATTTTGACAGTAAAACAGCCAATGTGACTTTCGACCCGCAAAAAACCAATATAGAGGCCCTGATCAATGCAACAACCAACGTGGGTTATCCTGCAACGGTTCATCCGGACAAATAAAATAGGAATTCGCTATGCGGACCAAAAAACTGAAAATTGACGGTATGACCTGCCAAAGCTGTGCCGGAGGCATTGAGAAAAAACTCAATGAACAGGAAGGGGTAAAGATTGAAGTGTCTTATCCTGAAGGCATTGGACTCCTCACAGTAACCGGTGAAGGTAGTTTTAAAGCGCTGATCAAGCAGATTGAAGAGAAAGGTTACAGCGTTACAGATTTGGATCAAGAAAAGACGGTTGAAGATGACAAAATGCCGGGCGCAGCCAACAACGGTCAGCCGCTGCATGTCGCCATTATCGGCACCGGATCGGGCGCCTTCGCTTGTGCGATCAAAGCGGTGGAAAACGGGGCCAGAGTCACTCTGATCGAGCGCAAACCCATCATCGGCGGCACCTGTGTCAATATCGGCTGCGTACCGTCCAAGATCATGATTCGGGCGGCCCATATCGCTCATTTGCAACAGGAGCATGCGTTTGACGGCATCAAAAAACGCAAACCGGTGATTGACCGTAAACAACTACTGGCTCAACAGCAAGCCCGGGTGAATGAACTCAGAGCGGCAAAATATGAAAACATATTGGAAACCCATCCGAACATCACGTTGGTCAAAGGCGATGCCCGCTTTAAAAACGCCAATACCCTGATTGTCGATCAGGAACACGGTGACAAAACCGAAATCACCGCCGACCGGTTTCTCATTGCCACGGGCGCTTCGGCCAGTATCCCGCCGATTCCAGGCTTAGCCGGAACACCGTACTGGACCTCGACGGAAGCCTTGGAAGCAGAAAAACTGCCGGAACATTTGATCGTCATCGGCTCCTCTATCGTCGCGCTGGAGCTGGCGCAGGCTTATTTGAGACTGGGTTCCAAAGTCACCTTGCTGGCCCGCAGCTCAATTTTGTTCAGGGAAGATCCCGATATCGGTTCAGAACTGCATAAAATTCTCGAATCAGAAGGCATGACTATACTGGCGCATACCCAGGCAGAAGCGATTAGCTACAAAAAAGGCCGGTTTTCAACGGGACAATTCCGCATTAAAACCACGAAAGGACAACCCCTGGAAGGCGATCAACTCTTGATCGCCACAGGACGCCCACCGAATACCCAAGGTCTGGCATTGGATCAGGTGGGTGTTGAGGTCAGTAAAAGCGGTGCTATCGTCATTGATGACCACATGCGTACCAATGTCGAACATATTTATGCCGCGGGCGATTGCACCAATCAACCCCAGTTTGTTTACGTCGCCGCTGCCGCCGGCACCCGAGCCGCCATCAATATGACCGGCGGCGATGCGGCCATCGATCTATCGGCGATGCCAGCCGTGATGTTTACCGAGCCGCAAATGGCGACGGTGGGATTAACCGAAGCGGAAGCGCATCACGACAATATCGAAACCGACAGCCGTCTGCTGACGTTGGAGAACGTTCCAAGGTCACTGGCCAATTTTGAAACCCGCGGTTTTATCAAACTGGTCATGGAAGAAGGCAGCCGCCGATTAATCGGCGCACAGATACTGGCGCCGGAAGCCGGTGAAATGATCCAGACCGCGGCCCTGGCAATTCATCAGAGGATGACCATTGAAGAGCTGGCCGGACAATTATTTCCTTATTTGACAATGGTGGAAGGCATTAAACTTTGCGCACAAACGTTTAGCAAAGATGTCAAAGAACTTTCCTGCTGTGCGGGGTAATGATGAATCATTGCCTAAAGGATGACCAGTTGCTCAGACTATCTGCACTGGCTGAAAAAACTGGGGTAAGCGTTCACAGTATAAGGAACTATGTGGATCTGGGAATGGTTGCGATCAATAGCAGATCAGAAGGAGGACTGCTGCTGTTTGATGAGCCTGCGATTGAACGCTTACGTTTTATCAAAACGGCTCGCGATGCAGGGATTCCCTTAGCGAAAATAGTCTGTTTATTGGCAGCCAGTGATACCAGAGATGATGAGGGCTTAACAAAAAGCCTGACTGAGCTGAATCACACTATTCAGGATACCCGCAGCAAACTGAATACTTTTGAGCGGAGTTTATCCACCATTCGAGACGCTCGTTAACCTGATAGAAGGGGCTTATCATGAAAGATCAAACAAAAAAAACCGCCGGACTGGTTGGCGCAGCTATCACCGCTGCCTGTTGCCTGGGGTTGACGGTCGTTATCAGCGCTCTCACTGCCATTGGCCTGGGTTTTTTAATCCATGACGCGATTCTTATTCCCTTGTTTATGGTTTTTATCGGCATCAATTTGTGGATGCTGCATCGTTCTGTCAAAAATCAGGCGATCAGTCAAACAGAGACACTATCACCTTTTAAATTAGCCAGCATCGGGGCGGCCATTAGTGTGCTTGGATTGTTTGTATCCGTTGCTGGCGTCGGCTTTGGAACTGTCCTGGTTTATATAGGATTGGCGCTATTTTTTGCCGGTAACGTGTGGGATTACAAAAGTGAGCCTGAGCACTGCTCTAAATGCTGATATTTTAGGATACTCATTCTGAGTCATCGTAAAATAAGGTACTTATGAAAACACCTATTTGTGCTGCTTGTGGCTGCTCATTAATCCGTTTAGGTATCACTCAGGAAAAGGCAAACTCCTTTCATTATAACGAAAAGCAATATTGGTTCTGCTGTGAAGGATGCCTGGAACTGTTTAAAACCAATCCAGAACAATTTCTGAAAGAGACATCAGATTTAACTGTCTGTCCTGTTTGCTTGGCCGAAAAACCTATTAACAATACGATAAAGCATAGATTTAACGGGACAATATTCAATTTTTGCCGTTGTCCTCATTGTCTGGATGTATTTAAAGAGGACCAGGATTATTTTATAAGGCGATTAGCTTGGCAAACAGATTATGCTGGAATTTTTGGCGGGCAAGATGGATGCTGCAAAAAAAATAATTCAAATCGCATCCAAGAATAGCGCGAAAATAACTTGATGAGTGGATATCCCTTTTTTTACGTTCAAAAACCATACTAACGTATATTTACGGATGATTATGCACAGTACCCTCACATAAAAGGAAACTTCACATAATGGCCGGATCAAGCCAAAGAGGACACAAGGTAGCTCGCCGGAAAGCTGCCATTCGTTGAGGTTAGCGACGAAAAATTACGCCGGCATTGCCAACGGCCGGTTTTGGCCGATTGCGACAATTCACCACTCTCAAAAGACGACATTCACTACTGGTGGATTCGTATCGGAATCGATGGCCTGGGTGGTATCGGAACCAGTTGCTGGAATATGCAAAATAGGTTTATTCAGTGTGACAAAATTTTCTGAGGTTCCGGCCTACAACTCCAAATTGGAGAAGATTTTTCATGGTTGGATTCGATTTTAATCGTCGTTGTTGTCGTTACGGCCGACTATGATAGGCGAAAGCCATTTATAACGAAACTGGCGTTCTCCTGTCTTTTGACCCCGCCAAAAGCCGTGCCAATGCGCCCGGCGCAAATGCGGTTTGACAACGCGGCCGAACGGTTCCGTTTCGTTCACATGCCGCAACTGGGTGCCGGTCTTTTCTCCGATCGACCAGATTTTCGGCTTGTCGGGCGGGAATAACCGCCAACCGCCTTTGACCTTTTTCGGCCGCGGATAATGCGGTTTCTCCTCGGGTACCTTCGGGTCGACAATTTCCGGCTCTTCGCTGCACAGGTACAGAACCAGGCTCACTAACGGATTGATCGATTTGGCGATATTCTCAACCGAAACGCCAATTTCAGAGGATTCAGGCATCACAATGTTTGCTTGTTCGCCCTGCCGTTTCGCTTCGCTAAACCACCGGTCAACCGCTTCGGTAATCGTCCATGGCCCGATATGCAGAATATGCGGTTGTAGTTCGGATTCGGTATCGAGCAGAAAACGCAGCTCGTTTCGGTGCGTGTTCGTGTCCTGTTCCAGATGCACCCAGAAACCGTAGAGGCGTGTTTCAAACCACCGATAATCTTCCGGCATTTCAATATAGACGCACCATTCAGGCAGGCGCAGCAAGACATCGCTTGGGATCTCGCCTTTAACCGTCGTGTCGGCCAATGCGGCAAACGTGTCTGGATCGAATCGGTAAACGCCTTGGCTGTATCGCCAGGAACCCAGCGCGGCAAGGTTCGCCACGTCGGCAACGAGGTTCAACGGCAAGCGGCCGGTTTGATGTTGCGCGCTGATAATTGAGTACCAAGCGGCCATCGGCATAAAGCACCAGTTCGGCCAATCGGGTAAATCCTTGTCCCGGTATTGCCGGAAAATCTCGACCTGCTTCCAGGCATCGGGATAATGTTTAGCAATGGCGTTCAAGTTCTCAAGGGGGCGTAGCATAAAAGGCTTCAAAGGCTGTCAAACAAGCTATCTAAGCATAAAACAAACTAATTTGTCGCGTCCTTGCGGCGATTGATCAATCGATAAAAGTTCGTCGTTCGTTTATTTTGATTTATTTTCCGTTCCTTACGGCCCCCCCTTTTTTTGTTGAGTAAATTACTCGGTCTTTCTTCGGCATTTAACTCCGGCAGCTTTGGGCCGATTTTGATCGGCGTTAACAACTGGATAGAATTAAAGTGAGAAAAACTGAATTTATAAAATCAGACAATCCGAGATAAAAATGCCGGATAAGTGCAAAAAACCCGATTATAAAATCAAGAAACAACAACTAACCAATACAGGCCGTCCGCTTAGGTCGCTGTTCCTGTGCATGTTTTTGTTCCTTCGTTTGCTCCTGCTTTTCGCGTTGTACATTGTCCTGAAGGGCCTGGCTAAGTGCCGCCCTAACCTGGCGTTCCAATCCGTTTCGCCCTAATTGGCTCCGTGTGGCAAGATCATTAAAATCTGTATGTGCCTTCATTTTATCAAGGGCATCAATTTGTTCAGAACTGAGCAAAGCATTTTGCAGTTTAATCACTTCCTGATCCGAAAGTTTTACCGTTTCCGGCTCCTTCTGAGCGGCTTCGAGACGGCGCATTGCACGATCATGCTCTCTATACTGTTGGGGAGTAAACGATTCAAGATTAGATGGATAAACATTTTCACCCGGCGCAAAGATTGGAAATATCGCTGTGCCATTAACAGCCTTGGCCGCCTCTTCGGCTTTACTGCGACCTGGATTAATACCATCCGTGAGAAGCCGGTTCCTATCGTCGTCGCCGGCGATGATAACGGGTTTATCCGGAAACTTTTCGCGCAACGCCTTGGCCACAACCGGAAGATTCCCGGAATCAAATGCGGCTACAGTGGCGAAACCCAATGCCTCGGCATTAGTGGCGGCCGTCGCGTAACCCTCAGAAATGACCAAGGCCGGTGCTTGATCAAGGGATTCAATCCCACCAATCACATGGAAGCAACCTTCTTTACGGCTATCTTTGGCGAACCGCTTGGTTCCATCTTCTTGAATATACTGCATCGTCCATTGCTTGCCGTCGACGTCAGTGGCCGGAATGTACGTTTTCTGGCCCCCGGCGTCGGTGAGTGTGCCTGCATGTGGCTGAATGCCTTTATCTCGCAGATAGGGGGTTGGCTCGAATACCAGCACTAAATTAGCCGTTTGACGGCTTACTCGTTGCGCAGTAGCTTCATGGACTCGTTCCTGTTCAGCCGCCCTGGCTGCCAATTTCTCGGCAGCCTCGGCCTGCAATTTTGCTTTTTCCTGTGGATCGAGCAAATATCCCTTTGATTTCCATTTCATATCAATGCCGGTGCGGTTGTTCTTAATGTAGCCGGCAGGATGACCATCCAAGTGACCGACATAGAATCCGGATTTCTCTCCGGTCTTATCGCCCCCCACTTCGATTCGGTGTTTTTTGCCGTCCATAATTGGGTGTCCGTCGGCCACAATAAAGTCGATCGATCGCATGGCGTCTGCGAATTCCTCCATGGGGGATATTGCCGGACTTTGTTGATTAGGGACATTATCAGGCTTCCAGCGCTCCAACTCATCCCTCTGTGCATTAGGGCCAACGTACCACGACTTAGCAACTTTATCCCATAACGCACCGGCGGATTTGGCGGCGTTACGTTCACCATACGGCACTGCTAAATACTCGCGTTTATCATTTTTGACCGGGCTTACGGGTTCGTAATCAATGGGTCGATCAACCGAATCGTCGCTTTTATGTGTTATCCAGTTAGCAAACGGTTCGGGATCAACGCCAGGGGGAATAAACCAAGATCGCTCTTGACGGTCCCACCGAGCACCAAGCTTTTTCGCGTTATCCTTTTCCTTATAGGGAACATTGATATAGGTCCTGAAATTAGACGTTGAATCAGTATCTCCCTGCGTAATGTTTTCGGTATTACTGCGTTCGGTTTTAGCCGCCAAAATATCTTCCGGACATGCTTCACCGAAGTGCTTAATCCATCGATCTCTTAAGGCCGGTTTGTTGCTCATCAATGCGGTTGTTACTGTTAGATTGAACGTTTTTGCATTGTGATCGTGCTCATAAAGCATAACCGCACTCTCTTCCAGATAATCGCGCTCACTTTCATCTAAAGAAAGGGCGTCTTTGAATGCTGTAGTAGGATCGTTGTAACGTTTGGCTTCATCGAGTCCACGCCATCCATCACCGTTCCAAAACGTAAATTGATCGCTGGCTAGAATAAATTCTTTGCTATTCGTTTCCGGGGGTTCCATTGACACAATCTCATCCAACAATTCCCGTTTGCTTAATGATTCGGAGCGGGCCAATGCCGACAACTTTGGTGTCAATGGCGAAAGTTTTAACAATCGTGCAAGCTCGTCTTGGTATTCTGTCATCGCTTTATCCTCGTTGGCTTGGGATACATTGCCTCCATCTATTGATTTCCGTGCGTCATTAATTGCGTTGTGCCATGCTTCAGATGCGGCAAGAAACACTTCTTTGGAGGCTTGAACAATGGGATCCTCATGGCTTAATTGGTAACGGGCCTCATTTGCGCTGGATTCACCGTACACACGGACTAACTCCTGATGATAGTTTTCCTCCGCAGCTTGCATGCGCTGGTATTCCTTCGTGGTAAGATCGGCGAGTGTTGCAGTGTGTGTCTGCTCTTTCTCCTGCTCCTGGATGTGCTGTTGTTCAAGACCAAGAATATAGCCTTGTATCTTTTCGGCATCAGCGGCCGCTCGGAATATCTCTAATGGATCTTCCTTAAGCGCCTTGATCCACGATCCAACATAAGCCGCATGTTGACCTGGATCATGTCCAATCCCAAGTTCATCACCCAAAATCATGCTGGAAATTTCCGCCCGAAGTTCTTCCTTGGCGTACCCCTCGCTGCCGAAAGGATGTGCCAGGTCTCGATCTAGGCGTGATGAGTGACCAGTCCAGTGGCCCAACTCGTGTAATGCCGTCGAGTAATAGCGATCTGCGCTTGAAAACAACCCCTTATCCGGCAAGTGAATGCTATCGGTCAATGATCGGTAAAATGCTCTTTCACCGCCGTTATGCTGAATATTGGCACCGGATGCGTTCAATATAGTCTCCGCCCGCTCGATCGGATCCCATGTTTGTTCTTTTTTCTCAAGCTCCGGCAATCCATCGATTTGTTCACCGTTGAATACGGTCGCGAAAAACACACGAGGACGTTCCAGCTTAACAGTCACTTTAACGGGCTTTCCTTCGGCGTCTAAAACGGGTTTTCCATACTCATCTTTCTTGGTCTGTTCTTCGGTGAACTTCCAATATTGAATACCCGTGCCCTTCTCGCCTTTCCGGACTTGCGCTCCTTCAGCTGCCGCTTGGTTATACGTCATCCAACGCTGATCGACGCGATCCTGAGCCATCAGGTGCAGCGCATTGATCCCCTTGTAGCGATTCCCGGTAGTCGGGTTATACGGCAAGAAAGATCCTGACGCTCCGGCCTCCCAAGGTCGTTGCCACGGCGCTGTCCCTGCTTCGAGTTGCTTGATTAAATTCTCGGCGACTGTCTCGTGATACGGTTTCTTCTGATTCTTCTGACTCATTGAAATAACCTCACTTTGGCTTTGTAGGTCTGCGGTATTACTGACATCATCAGCTTTGACGACCAACTCACTATTCACAGGGGGAATGGCCGATTCGTTTTTTACTTTGGGAATGCCATGTTCTTGCTCAACTTCATCGTTTTCCTTGTTCCGGCTTTTCTCGACCAAATCAACAACAGGCTTTGATGCGGTGATCCGTTCAAACACTCCAACTCCGTTGCTACCCGTTGGAATAAATACCCGATCCACCCAACTGATACGCTCGACAAATGCGCCCTGATCTTTCAGAAGACGTTGTTCGGCATCGGTTAGATAGCCTCGCCCTTTGATCTCGATCCGATCCTCGCGATTGACCTTGGCGGTTGTAATTTCCCAGCCGTTTGAAAGAATGGCCTTGTTGCCGTTCTTTATTGAATTAAACAAATCGTTGGTCGGCATATTGGACAAACCGGAATCCAACCCCAAATTCTTGAGCGTTTGCTTGGCGGCCTTTGGCCCCAACATTCGGCCCAGCAGCTGCTCGCCGTCATCGGTTTGCAACCGCTTGATGGTTTCCGATCCCTCGACACGATCCCAAATAGGCAGGATCACGCCGACTATCATCCGCTCAGTTTTGGTTTCAGTTTTCGGCGCATTGGCCAGTTGTTCATTCCAAAGTTTTTTGGCCTCCGCTTCATCTATAGCCCGAGTCAATGTCACCTTCTGGTAACTACCCGAAAGAACCCTGTAATCCCATCCACGACTAATCGCATCGGCATTATCGATGTATCGATGATCGTTTTTTCTGATCGTATGCACGACGCCGCGGTGTACCGTCTTGCCTTCTGAATTGAGTCTTTCGCCTATATCCGAAAGAAAAAAGACATCTCCTTTGTTTTTTCCGAATTCAGCGACAAACCATCCACTTATGTCGTTATCCCTCGGATTTTCACGCACTAACTTTTTGGCATCTTCCCATGAGTTATATTTAACCTCGTTGGTAACAGCCAACTCGACATAGCGGGTCTGTGCTCCGGTATTTTTATCTTCATAAGCAACATCATCACGCGTCTTGACAATGCTCAGAGCGGTCAAGGTCTGCAATCCGACATCATATAAACCCCGCTGTTTGGCATATTCCACGGCCTCTATCAACCTATCCTCAAACTCGCCAAAAACAGCGTTCTGCATGTCCGTTTTCAGCGACAACAACCGATTCAAAAACTGCGGTATTGCCGGGATCTTGCTTTCACTCAACGATAAATTCTCATCGAGCAGATTTAACCCCATCTGCTTGGTGACCTCATGAAATGACAGGCTGGTTTGACCGCGATAAAGATCACTAAAGAAATTCTTCAGCGCAGTCGAGGCATATTCGCTCTCAAGATTATCGGATGCCGTAAACATGCCTTGACCGGTCGCTTCACGTTGGCCGCGAGTTAATGCGCCTAACTGATCCAGTCTGCGGGCAATGGATGACACGAAACGCTTTTGCGCCTTCAGGTTGGTCGTGGGCAACACATAATGCGGTTCTTGCGCCTGGTTAGTCCTATGGGTTCGGCCGAAGCCTTGTACCGCAGAATCGGCTCGCCAACCCGGCTGCAAAATATAGTGAACCCGTTTACGCTGATTTTCGGCGGTATTGTCGGCATGAAATGAGTACCCGGTGCCACCCGCTCCGGAAAACACCAAAATATCTTTTTTGTTGTTTTGGAAGGCTTCAGCATCGGCCCTGGACGCATTCTTACCTCGCTTTTCTTCAACAACCCTTAGATTGCCTTCATCATCACGAACCTGGACAAACCTACGGCTACGGCCGGTGACTTCGGCTACGGTGTCAGAACCAAAGGCGTTGATGATGGAATCGAGCGGATTCTCAGGCACCCGGATTTGATGCAGCGTTTCCAATAAAGCATCACGCAAGGCAATCGCTTCGCGATCAAAGACCTGATTACCTTCTGCATCACGGACAGGGATATAAACAGTATTACCGTTACTGTCTTTAGACTCTTCATAGGCCGCAACCGGAAAACCGTTGCGAACGTAGTCCATCAACATCTGTCTTGGCGTAAAATCCAAGTCTTCAAGGGCTGCGTCATTGGACGCCGCATCGGCAATGATCCGTTCTTGGGACGCTTCGTTTGTGTTGACCAACTGAATGACGGCAACATGGCCGGCATCCAGCTGTTCGCGAATATCGTCAATCACACGAGGCGTTTGCATCGCGGTGATGATTTGATTGAAAAAACGCTGATGAGCGCCCCAGAATTGCGACATTGCCGCACTCTTCCCTGCGCCGCTCTTACCGGCTTGGGTGATTTCCAATGCCTGATCCACATTGTCTAAAACCACTTGCCAAGCGCCGGCGAGTTCGTTGTAGATGTCTTCCTGCAAATCTGAAAGCGTATGCTCCAGCCGTTCATAGCTCACGCCGTCATACGACAGCGAACGGGCGAGATACATGCCCATCGCCTTCATATCACGGCTAATCAGTTCCATTGAGGCAATACCGCCTTTAGACACATTATCGATAAACGCAGTCGTGTCGGCGAATGGCGTGCCTTCACCCCACAGACCCAGCCGATCCGCGTAGCTCAAGTTGCTAATTTCCGTAGCGCCGGTAGCCGACACATAGGTGACACGCGCATTGGGCAGTTCTTTTTGCAGATTGATACCGGCAATCGCTTGTTGCGAAGGCTTTTTAACGCCGCGTTTGCCCTTGACGGCAATAGCGTTACCCATGCTATGCGCTTCATCAAATGCAATCACGCCATCAAAATCTTTGCCCAGCCAGTCAATGATCTGTTGAGCTCGGGTCTTGCCGCCCTTCTGCCCTAAGTCATTGGCTAGTTTTTTCTCGCCCCCGCGAAGTGTTGAATAAGTGGTAAACAGAATGCCGTCTTTTTGAGTGATTTCATTACCGGCCTTGGTTTTGCCCTGAAAGAAAATCTTGCTGGGATCGCCGCCTACGCCTGCGAAATCCCGTCTCGCATCCTCAATCAATCCCTCGTTGAACGAAACCCAGACGGCCTTGCTTCGACCCTGCATCAGGTTATCGAGAATAATGCCGGATATTTCCCGGCCTTTGCCGACGCCGGTGCCGTCGCCAATGAAAAAGCCCTTCCGTGATCCATTCGGCAACAATTCGGAATGTGCTTGTCCTGCGTAAACAATAGACTCAAGTTGCGCAATAGACAGTAGGCCATCTTGTATTACATTCACGGGCAAAACCGGAGCATAAGTCGGCGTTAGCGGCTCAACGGCCGACATTGCCGCTGACTGCACCAGCTTTCCGGGGTGTGGTTTTGCGCCTGGAATAGTGAGGCGTTGCGGGCTGTAAGATGCGAATACCGAATCGGTGAACTCGCTAACTTCTCCGCTCTTGACCTCTATTGCAACGGCACCGACAGGGTTGCTTTCGCTGATGCCACTATTTCCTCCAATATCTGCGCCGCCGCTTCGGCCAGTGTCTCCGACAGTTCCATTTGAAATTCCACTCCCAGTTCCGATTCCGTCATTAGCGTCATCGCCAATTCCGGATTCGCCTCCAACTTGGCTATCAGTAACAGAGGCTCCTGAATCTCCCCCGTGTCCAATAGGTTCCGTTCGAGAGCTTCCCGTATCAGAACCAGTGCCGCGAGCTCCGTCGCTGGGTTGTAAACTATCCGGGACTGTTGGAGTATCTTCATCGATTGCTGGTTGATTGAAGCCTCGTTGTATGTGCTGACGTTCATTTCTAATACCTTCTAATAATATGGGTAAATCGGCGACCGAATCGACTCTACCCGTTAAGACGGGCTGAGTCGTCATCCCGGTTTTATCGATAACCAAGAGTTGGTTATCGAACGTCGTACCGTACTTCGCATACTCCTTGCCGGCTATGCCGACATTCGCACGCACGTTGTACTTTTTCTCTATCTCCTTCCACCACTTACCGAATGCCGGTCGATCAGCGGCCATTCCATTGCCGACGACAGCAACCAGCCGGCCGCCGTCTTGTAAGCGTTTTAATGCCTGTTCGATGTGCCTTGCGCCGTTCGATGTGTCGCGCTGCCCTCGAACTCGGCCAGCGGTCGAAGAAAACGGCGGATTCATGACAATGACGGAAGGCTTTATGTCGGGTGGTAATACGTTGTCCAACTGCTCCGCGTTTTCCTTGAACAGTCTCGCCTTTGGAAACAGTGAGGAAAGTAACGCCTGCCGGCGTGACGATAACTCATTTAAAACAATTTCGGCCCCTGCAATCTTTGACCAGATCGCTAAATCGCCAGTACCTGCGGAGGGTTCGCCCATCACATCATAGGGCTTGACGTTCGCCACCCAATTGGCAACAAAAGATAAAGCGGGCGGTGTACTGAATTGCTGAAACTCTTCCATTTCCTCATCCCGCCGCGTCTGCGTGGGCAGTTTCTGGATTCGGCTGGTGAGTTCTTTAGTTTTGCTGGTTGCCCATGCGGCATTCTGTTCAGTCCAATCGGCTTTCTCGGTGTTGCCTAGATGGATGTTGAATGCAGTTTCCATCGCATCATAGGCGTCTTTCGTTGAATAAACCCCTTCGGCCATCGTTCCGCCGAAAGCATTATTGGCCTCATCAGTTAAGAATTTTGTCGTGATTTCACCGTCCTTATCGAGCTTATCAGCGAGTCGTAACGCGAGAACATAGCGAGACTGATCTATCGATATCGGTGATGGGTCCGCCTCTTCTTTTGAATGAACAATCGGCGATATCGGCGCATCGGCCACAACCAGCCAGTCGCTAAATAAATCCCATTGATCCGGATTCGATTTCTTCGCCATATTTAACTACCCGAGATTAAGTCCGCGCTACTGTCTAACGCGTCTGATTCACCGATAGCGTCCTCTTCAAATGCACCGGCTTTCTCGGCCTCATCCGGATCAAACTCCACCTCAAAGCCTGGCGCCGTTTCTGCATCGCTCAGTTTTTCAATCAGTGCGTCAGTCGGCTTGATCGCTATCTCGATTTCGGTGTTTGAACTGCTATTAGTTTCATTATTCATGATGGTATTACCCCTTAATGACTGCCTCATTGTTATCTCGGCCCTTGCTATAGTCGGGTCGTCCTTTTAGCTCGGGATAGGTTTGCTTGCAGGTAGGGAAGTTGCTGCATCCCCACCAAAAATGCCCTGGCTTTTTGCTGGGCCGACGTGAAAGGCCGCTACCGCACGCCATGCATTTGTGCAGCGAAGATACCGGAGTCCCCTCTTTACCGCCGGCAATGCGCACGGCTCCCGCGTTCGCCTTCGCCACTTGTTCGCGGATAAAATCCTCTTGCCGGGCTATGAATGCGCCCATCTCGGTATTGCCTTGCTCGATACCTTTCAACATTCGTTCATACAAGGCAGTCAAAACCGGACTTTTCACGACTTCCGGCAAAGCATTGATGACGCTGCGACCCAATGTCGTGCTAATAATATGTTTGCCCTTGAGTTCTAGGAACTCTCGGCGTTTTAACTCCGAAAGAATGGATGCTCGGGTGGCCGATGTACCGATGCCATCGCCATCACGCAACACCTTCTTATGATCCGGGTCCGATACAAATTTATGTATGTTCTCCATTGCGCGGGTTAACGTGCCTTCGGTAAACCTGGCCGGCGGCTTCGTCTTGGCATCCCGTCTAGTGGCCTGTCCGCAGGTCACATCGTCGCCTTGTTTCATGGCCGGCAAGCGTTGCCCGTTGCCTTCTACCGAATCGTGTTTGTCGTCCTCGTCGGCTTCTTGGAATACATCTCGCCAGCCGTTGCGCGTGATGACCTTCCCTTTCGCGGTGAAGGTTTCGCTCTCGACTTCCGCACTCACGGTTGTTTGCATGTACTCGTGCAACGGATAGAACTGAGCTAGGTAAGCCCGAACAATCAGCTCATAGATAGTGCGCTCTTTGTCACTAAGGCCGGATTTTCCTCCCTTGTGCAGCGTCGGGATGATCCCGTGGTGCGCGGTGATCTTCGAGTCGTTCCACGTTTTGGACTTGATGCGTGGATCGGCACCGTCCACGATCCCGCCCAGCTCGGGATTGACGTATTTGATCGCTGCCAAAATACCGGCTGCATCGGCGTGTTGAGATTCCGGCAGATAGGCGCAATCGGTACGCGGGTAGGAAGTCAATTTGTGCGTTTCATAAAGCGCCTGGCAGGCTTTCAGCACCTCTTCAGAGCTATAGCCGAATTTATGAGAGGCTAATAGCGTTATGTCGGACAGCGCAAAAGCCAGCGGCTGGTTTTGTGCCTTGGCTTCCTGCTTATACTCGGCAATGATGCCGGGCTTGCCGGCTATCTTCTCGACAAGCGCGTTGGCAATAGCGGTATCGACAAGTCGGCCTTCGGAATCAAGGCCGACTTGATCTTCTTTAGCCTTCCACGCGGCGAAAAAGGAACCCCCAGCGTGCTGAATCTCGGCTCGGATAGTGTGGTACGGGACCGGCTTGAATCCTTCGATTTCTCTATCCCTCGCAACAACTAGGGCCAAGGTGGGCGTCTGTACTCGGCCAACGGTCAGCAACGCTCGAGAACCGCCACGTTGCGCCCGCAACGTGAATGCGCGGCTAAGGTTCATACCAATGAGCCAGTCGGCACGCTGCCGTGCCTTGGCGGCATCGGCCCAGCCGGCAAAATGGGTGTTATCCTTCAAGGCAGCCAGTCCACGTTGGACTGAAACAGAGTCTTGCGCAGACACCCAGAAACGACGTACAGGCTTGGTATTGTTGAAGTGTTCAAGGACCTCATCTACCAGCAATTGTCCTTCACGGTCGGGATCGCCGGCGTTCACGATGACGTCGGCCTCTTTGAGTAGCTTACCGATCGCGGCCAATTGTTTCTTTGCATCCTCCTTGGGCATGAGTATCCAGGTCGTCGGAATGATAGGCAGTTCATCAACTCGCCAGACTTTCTTGCCATTGTGGCCGCGTGGTACATCACTCGGTGTGTAATCATCCGGTTCGGCCTGTTCGAGCATGTGTCCAAAGCACCAGGTTACTTTGTCGCTCCCACACTGGATAAAGCCATCGCCTTTGCCTGTCATTCCCAATTCCCCCGCAATGGCTTTTGCCACAGAAGGCTTTTCTGCAATAAATAGATTCATACCCGCTCCTTACAACGTCATTACCGGCCGTATCACGGTCTTAATTTGTGAACGATCGACAGGCCCGAAGTAGCGGCCATCAAAGGACGTGCCGCTAACATCGGACATCAGCAGTAATTCGTCGTCGCCTAATCTATAGTGATCTGCCTGGAAATGCGGCAATGCCCGCCCGGCACTATCAACCTTGCGGGGTACACTGAAAGGAAGAAGCTCGCCATTGACCCGTACACCCGCTTCATCGATCACTACGATGTCGTTTTTAGCCGCTAAAATGCGTTTCATCAGGTAACCATATCCACCCGGGCAAAACCCGCCCCCGATATACCCTCTTTCCTTCGCCATTGTGAACACTTCATTTTCCGGCGGACAAAACAGCACATAGGCGCCTTTCGCTACTTGAGCATTGCTGGTCAAATACAATCCAACCGGAATGCTTTTCGTTGTGTTAATGCGTACTCCGGCAGCATAAGCGCATCCACTAACGATCAGAGCGGCAATTCCTGCTCTCGCAACACGATCCGTAAAGCGTTTCAAGCATTTCATATCGTGATCTCCACTTCGTCGTGCACCTGAATAAGTTTGTCGCTCAACAGCGGAGCCGGGATCGAAGCCCGCGCTTGAAAAATCGAGTCCTTAAAATAGAGCGGTTGTTTTCCATAGATGGCGGGATAACCGGCTACATAAATAACCATATCCCCCGCTTCTTCAATCTCACCCGCCGCATTCTTGCGCGGCCCCGGCATACGTAGGCATTCATCGGCCGTCAATAATGGCCTCTGCACTTCCTGAATGGTACGTGAGACTTGTCCCATCATAGCGGCCGTTCGGCGTCCGCTTGTGGTGATCTGCTCTTTAATCACAGTGGTTTGCCCGGTTAAGCGCGAAAGATGCTCGGCCGTCTCAATGCGATTGGGTGGATAAGCGTTCTGAACATGACAATTCGAGGTAATCTGTTCATCGTGACCGTATCCTGTTTCACGGCTCTTGAGCTGGTTAATGTCCTGACAGATCAGATAACACTTGATTCCGTAACCGGCTACGAAAGCCAGAGACTCTTGCAGGATTTCCAACTTTCCAAGACTTGGAAACTCATCCAGCATCAAGAGCAAACGATGTTTGTAGTGCGCCACCGGGCGACCGTTCTCGAACGCCATCTTGTCGGCCAGCAGACGAACGATCATGTTGACCATCACGCGCACCAACGGCTTCAGACGGGACTTATCGTTCGGCTGAGTCACGATGTACAGACTCACAGGGTCATCGTGATTCATTAAATCTTTGATGCGAAACTCCGACTGACTGACATTCTTCGCTACGACGGGATCTCGATACAGGGCCAAGTAGGATTTGGCCGTGGAAAGGACCGACCCGGCTTCTTCCTCGGGCCGATCCATCATGTCGCGAGCGGCCGAGCCAATGGCCGGATGGTTCTCGCCGTTTGGGTAATGGCTGTAGGTCACCATTTCCATCCAGAGCTCGGCAATGTCACGATTAGGATCGGCCAGCATGGCGTCGACCGATGGCAACGTGGCCTGCGTGCCTTCCTGTTTTGCCTTGTAGAGTGCGTGCAGGATGACGCCAACCAGAAGCGCAAAAGCGGTCTTCTGCCAATGCGATTCGAGACCCTTACCGTCCGGATCGACAATGAGGGCGGCAAGGTTCTGTACGTCGCCCACCTCGTATTCCGTTCCGGTGCGGATTTCATCTAATGGATTCCAGCATACGCCGCCGCTGACCGATGCCGGCGCAAAGTTTAGAACCTTGTTTTTAGCGTGCTGCTTTCTCCAGCCCGCTGTCAATGCCCACAGCTCGCCTTTCAAGTCGGTGATAACCGCGCTGGCCGGCCATGAAAGCAGGGTCGGCACCACAAGTCCGACACCCTTGCCTGAACGGGTCGGCGCATAGGTCAAAACGTGTTCCGGCCCGTTATGGCGCAAGTAGTAAAATTTACCCTGATTATCTTCCCATCCGCCGACATACACCCCGGTAGAGGATGGCGAATCTTTACCTGTCACCGCTTCAAGAAAAGTGCGCGGCCGTGGCAATAGACCCGCCGCCTGAATATCCTTTACCCCGGCCCATCGAGCCGAACCGTGCAGGTGCTCAGTTGCCTTCGATGAATTCGAAGCGATAACTTTCGCAACGGCTACGCTCAGCAGACCTGTCGTTGAAACCAATATACCCACACTGCCGGCTTGCATGAATTCATTCGGATACTGGTTAAACCATGCCGCCCCCCATTGCAAAATCGACCAGGGCGCATATACATGATTGATGTGAGCGCCCAAACTCTCTTGATAATTGAATGCAGCAGCGAAATACTGCGTGGCCGCCTGTAGCCCGCCGCCCAGCGAAAGCCCCCCTAAAGCCGGCAACAGTTTATTACCTTTCTTTTTTCGCCGTATCTGGGGACCCACTGCATTATTGTGTTTTGTACTCATGTAGTCATCGACTCCTGCCTGATGTTGTTTTAATCGATCCTCTCGAGGTAATCGTGACGAAATCGCCTATCCCGACACGCTTCAATCGCCTGGTCGTCGCTTGATCGATCGGCATAACCATAACGTCATCGCCCTGTTTCAATAATGCCAAAGCCTGACCATCGACAGTTCTGACGCCTGCATAAGCGAAGGCTCCTTTTTGTCCATTATATAAGTTATGATTCGGTATATCGTTTATTTTAAGCCTCTTTTGCTCTCTTTCGTCAATATATTTTTTTGCGGCAGTGATTTGTTCAGGACTCACGCCTGCCCCAGAAACTCCCCATCGCAATGCGTTATCTGGTTTGGCTCCTTGCTGCTCCAGGTGACCAGAAACATCACGCGGCAATAGCACTTCACTTCCGCCGGCGATGCGAACCACACCGAGTTGGGACAGCTCTCGCAAACGGTGCCGGCTTTGGGGCGGCGGGATTCGCCCAATGCCTCCAATGTCGGGCTTCCGGCTGACGCCGGCGCTAACATGCCCCCCTGTTCCTCGACCGCCGCCTGCTCGGCCATAAGGTTCTGATCGGGTAGCGTGCCGGTCGGCAGCGACTCCTGATTCAGAGCGACCAATGCCGCGTCCAGCTCGGACTCGATGTTGTTCTGTTCGTTTGTCATGACTGTGCTCCTTTATTAAAAGCGCTTGCCGCCGGCTTTCCAAAATCGGATCGGCAAAAGTGATGGGTAAACGCGAATCGACGGCGGCTCGGATGATCTGCGCCTTGAACTCGGCGGCGCCGTTGACGGTGATACGGCTCCCGTAGCGCTCCATTGCCAACGTCAAGGCTTGTTGCAATCCTTCATGGGAAGCTTCTCGGGATATTTGCAGGCGATCGCCATCATCCCGGACGGCCGACCTGCCTGCTCGGAAAATGATCGTGCCTTTTTTGGTGATGTTATCCAAGATAGACGCTTGGCCAAAACCCGGTCTGGCCTGTCCATCGCCTTTAATAGTGTTACCTTTGAGCCCCTGCGCGGCTTCACGGGCACGCAAAGCGGTCAATGCCTCAGCACTGCCCTGCATCGCCTCCTGCTTGAGCCAGTCGGCCCATGTCCGTCTCCGGAACTCATCATAGAAACCTTGCCGCTCCCGCCGGTACTGCTTATTGATCGACTGTATTTCGTTACGAAGCGCTTGACTGGCTTGCGCATACAGCAACTTCTTAACCAACCGCCCTTCGGTCAATGTTTTGATGGCTGTTCGACGCAGCCGACTCGACTGCTTGGCGGCCTCTATCCGCCTCTCCTTACGTTTTCGCGCCTTGTCCAACTCGGCGGCACGCGCCGCCGTCGACGTTTGCTGCTCAGCCTTATACTTGGCGTACAACTCAACAGTATCAACCCGTAGACGAATCGGGCTTTTTTGATAGTGTCGCTTGGTCTGGGCTTGTCGCTGAGGTGATGCCTCGAATGGTCCCAGACGATACTCGAGTTTCGATTTTGACAACTCGCGCGATAAGGTACTGGCCTTAACCCTCGTACCGTCGCCCGCCTCAATGACAAAGCCATTGCCACGCTCTCGCAATTCCAGACCGTTTTCATGCATCACCCGATGCAAGTCCGTCCACGTCGCGGCGCTTTGGATCTCGTCCAGACATTCCCGCTTGATCCAACCCAACAGGCTTTCAACGCCTGCATGGCGTTCCATGTCGGCGGCTCTATTTTCGGAACCGCTCTTGCGCGGAATATGATTGTCGGGCTCAAGTCTGTAATCTCGCTCAAGAATTGTGCATAATTCGGCCAACGTTTTATGCGGATAATACGGTTCGTGCATTGTGTGGCGTGTCGGATGAATCTTATTGATGGCAATATGAATATGCAGATTATCCGTGTCGTGATGTACCGCGCTGATTCGCTGGTGTTCGCCATAACCAAGCCCCATACAAATGCGCTCTTCAATGGCCCTTAAGGTATCGACACCGGGCTTCTCGCCTGTTCTAAAGCTGACCAGTAGATGGTAGGTTTTATCGCCCTTGGCCCGCGTATTGAGATGCTGGGTTGCCAGTGCCTCGGCAATTGCGGCTTGAACCGTACCGGCCTCGCAATTGGTGACCTGAACCGCCCCCAATCTCTCGGTTTTTTCTTGCGCATCGGTGATGTAATCCGCCAAGCCTGCAAAGTCACTTTTACCAAGCGACCGCATGGGGACATGCTTGGCAATCAAGACACTATCCTTAGAATTTTAGCCGCTAAAAAAATCATGACTCAGCTCTGGGTTGAACGATGGACTTCATGACCCGCCCCATTTCATTTTGCGTCGCCTCAATCCGGTTCAGCAGGGCTCGAATAGTGGCATCGCTAAACTGAGCGGTACGCACGTCATCGGTCAACCAGAGTTTGAGTAAGCCGCCCAAACGGCCGAGATCACCGTTGATACGTGCCAATTCGCGCACTTGTTCGTAATCGACAATGCCTGTGATTTTATAACCCTGTCCGACCGTCATCAAAAAAGAAGACAGACTCATCCCTGCCGCTCTAGCATTGACTTCAATCAGCTCCCGCTCTTCCGGAAGGCAATACACCTTGATGGGTGGCGTGCTTTTCCGTGTTTTCTTTTTATGTTCCATGGTTTCCTCTCAATTCTAAAGTCGGCGGTAGCCGGCCAGCCTCGCAGAGCAGGATGTCCGTTGAGTGCGTAGCGCGAATAAGGTCAGTGAAGTAGGAAAATCCCGCTTGCGGGTGGGCCTACTTCACACATCCTGCCCTGTCCTAACGGACGGTTACTCCAAGAATAGGATACCCCTACAGTTTCGATTTATCATACATAAAGACTAGAAAATATCCTAATTTTATTTCGATATAGAGAATATTTAGTATATTTGACGTATAATCGAACACAACCGGATTGAGATGACACAAAGTTGACAATTAATAAGAAAACGATGGATGAAAAATCGATATGGCTAAAAGCTATCCCGAACAACTTGGCGAATGGGTCAAAAAACGGCAATCAACAAAACGGGACAAGAACTTGGTGGCATTCTTGGCCGTTAAAAATGATGTGCAGGCAGCATTAGATGCGGGTTACGCAGTTAAAACGATATGGGCCAATATGTTCGATACCCAGCGGATCGAATTTGGTTACGACACATTCTTAAACCATGTAAACCGATTGATACGCCGACCGCAGGCAGCCCGTCCAACCGAGACCGAAACAACAGCCACAGCCAACAGCGATACAAAATCAAAAACAAGCAAGACACAAAAAACAACGAAACCACCCTCTTCTCAGGCTGGTTTCGTATTCGATCCAAAACCCAACAAAGAGGATTTATTTTAATGGCTAAAATTCATATGGTTTTGCAAGGAAAAGGGGGGGTCGGTAAATCGATGATCGCGGCCGCAATCGCTCAATACAAGGCAAACAAGGGGCAAGCGCCTCTATGCATTGATACCGATCCTGTCAATGCGACGTTCGAGGGCTACAAGGCATTAAAAGCGCGTCGTCTGAACATCATGGATGGCGATGAAATCAACACCCGCAACTTCGATGCCCTGGTTGAACTGATAGCGCCGACCCAAAGCGATGTCATTATCGACAATGGGGCCAGCTCGTTCGTCCCGCTCTCGCATTACCTCATCAGTAACCAAGTGCCGGCACTGCTCAAGGACATGGGACATGAGATGATTGTTCATACCGTCATCACCGGTGGCCAGGCCCTTCAGGACACGGTAAGCGGATTTGCTCAATTGGCCGGCCAATTCCCGGATGAATGTGTGTTTGTCGTCTGGCTGAATCCTTATTGGGGACCCATCGAGCACGAAGGCAAGGGATTTGAACAAATGAAGGCATACAAAGACAACAAAAATCGTGTTTCGGCCATTATCCAGATTCCGACGCTCAAGGAAGAAACCTACGGACGGGATTTCTCGGAAATGCTGCAAGCCAGGCTTACCTTCGACGAAGCCCTAGTCATGCAATCGCTAACCATCATGACCAGACAGCGGCTCAAGATCGTGCGCACTCAGATTTTTGGGCATCTTGAGAACGCGGCGGTGCTGTAATGGCGACTGACAAAATCGAGGAAACCATCAAGGAAATTGCAGTTAAACACGGCATAGCTGTCGGCCGAGACGATCCAATCCTGATCCTTCAAACCATCAATGAGCGATTAATGCAGGACAGCGCAGCCGCCCAGCAAGAGATCCTGGACCACTTCAAGGAAGAGCTCGAGGCAATTGCGCACCGATGGAGCGATGATGCAAAAAATAAGGCGGAAAGGACGCTCAACGCAGCCTTGACGGTCAGCCGCGAGACTATGACCCAAACGATGCAGGAAGGCGCTAAGTCGGCGGCGGAATTGATTCGCCGCGAGATTAAAGCGGCATCCGCACAGTTCGCGGCGCCGATCCGCGAAGCAAAGCGCGTGGCCCTCATGAACCTGATCGCCGCCGGCATGACGATCATAGCGGCTGGACTGGTCCTTTGGGCCGCCTCGATGTAAAGACAACAGACATAACCCGGAGGACCGGGCTATCGTTTATAGGGGCTTTGACAGTCCTAAGGATTGAGAGCGGCCTTGCCGCTGCTCATGGGTTTGTTTGCGCTCCCTCTCCTGCTTGCGCATGAGCGCTTGATGACGCCGTGCCGCCTCGCGCATAGCATCCCAATCAGACGCAAGCTCGGGATTCTCCGCCCGCATCTTACGGGTGGCCAGTTCTTCAATTTTTGGGGCATTAATCCCCATCCCTTCCTTGATTTCGCGCACTGTCTCAAGACGATTATGCAGATTGCGCAGACGTGCTTGCTGTTGTGTGTGCCGTGCCTGCCATGCCCGTTTCGCGCTAGGCATGGACAACAAACCGGGCGTATTGGCCTGCGTGTGTTGAAGACGCGCTTGCTGACGATCGATCAAGTTTTCAATCCGATCCTCGATCTGTTCAACCTGGGCGTGTTTAGCTTGAGCATACAGCGCCAATGCTTCTTGATACGTTTGCTCAATAGGAGCGGCTTCTATTAGAGCTTGTTGTTCTTGCTCCAAGCCCTGAGTGCGCTCTAACAGCACATCGCCGACAATACCGTTCCCGGGAAATCTTATCTCTATCGCCTTTCTCGCGGATCCCGGCGGCGTTTGAGTTCCGCCCTCTTCCAATCGCTCGACCCGACCCACTGTATCGTCGGTTAAAGTTCCTAAATCACCGTTTCGAATGACCCTTGGCAAATTGCCCCAAGGACCGCTTTCACCAACTGACTTGTTCAAAGACGCCTCCAAATTTTTAGCGGCTAAAAATTATCGGGAGCGTCCTCGACTTAATTTGGCAGTCTCGGACGATATGACTGCTTTACCATGATCGTTGTAACTAATGCTTTTTACACTCCCGTAAGTAGGCACTATATCGAAATCTTGCCGAGCATGCATAACGAATTTTTTACCTATTTGCTGATACACACTATTTTTGTCCGCATAAACGATGACGCCATCATATCGCTGCAACTTATCTACCGGCTCCGCCGTGTAAATATTGTATATACCAGGCTTCAAAGTGCCCGCTTTGTCTACCTTCTGACTCGTCCATGCCCCATCACTTTCGCCTTGCAGTATCCGTTGGCCATTCATTACTAAAAGACGCTGTTTCATGCCTATCCTGTTTCAGATAACTAATTGATTCATCCGGCACAACAAAAAGCCAATATTTAGATACTGGCTTTTTGTTGATGTTCCGAATAGGCATGCAATTGTAGATGAAGAGCAATAACTACACCAATAGCCAACTTAATAAACTATTTGGATGACCGTAAGAATTCGAGAATGGGTATTAGCGGATAAAATCATGTGACGCGTGTTTTATAGAGTCATCTATTCATGATTCGCCAGGTCAAGCCCTACCTCACTGCCCCGTAATTCGTAAATACAGAATCGACTGGGGTGCTGTCGACACGGACTCAACGCCCACAAAATGTATGGCGTCAATGCTATGCCATCATTCTGCATTTCCAAGTATTTTGCGACAGATCGCAATCTGGCCAAAACCCGCCAGATGAAACAAAAGGGCCAATGGCAAATGTCCAGCCAGAAGCAGCCGTAGGGTGTGTCGAGTTTACGAACCGCACCAATCGGGAACGATGCGGTGCACGTTGTTTATTGCATCCTACCGAGCTCCCGAGCCGCAATGTGTGTTAAAAATCAAAGTAGCTTCTTTAATGCAACAAGTTGTTCTGCGTATTCGCCGTAATACTTTCCGAAGGGATGCGAATACAATTTAGGGCCATTGATCCAAGCTGTAATGTCCCAACCCGAATCTATAAGATCAGAAGCAGCAAAGATAAACTCCAGAGTATCAGTAAAGAAAATGACCTGATTAAAATGTTCGTTATAATCGAACTTTTTGGTAGTACCGTGAACATAGTAATTTCTACAATCAACTGCATGATCAACAACTAATTCTAGTTCTGGAAATTTATCTTCAAAGCTATCAGAAATGAGTTGGGCGCGACTCCGGATTTTTCTCTTCAAAGTAGCCTTACCTATTCTCCCTAATGCTCCAAGAACACTGTCACGCTCGGGACTTTGGGGTAAGCCCCTAAACGCAATGCGAGCGTTTTTCCTAGCTTCCTCAAAATCAGGAGAAAGAGAAACTGTTTCTGAGTATGCTGAGGAAGGCATAATGTCGAACATGTTTGCTGCGCCAACGATACGGTCGATCTCATACTTGTGTTGATATGAGAATGCGGCAGAGAACCTAACCCTGGCATCTAGCCACTCTTCGTGTCGGTCTAACCATTTTGCAAGGACACTGGCAAATTCATCCGGCTTTTTGCTTGCTTGTATCGGTAGGCTTGCTGGATGAGGTTTATGCGATTCATCTTCAATGTCGCGACTTGGGGGTATGCTCCAATAAACATCAAGAACTGTAGGATGTTCCTCAGCGCACATAGGTAAGAATTCCAATTTCGAGATATTTTGCGGTCTGCCTGCAATAACTTCGAGAAACCTTAAGATGACATTCACGCTTGTAATTGCTTCATCGATAGTTCTATCTGAGTCGAATACCAAGTTAAGTCGAATTGCGTTATCAACGTGGATACCTTCCGGCCCGGGAGAACTATAGGAGATGCCGTGAGTTGCAGAGATTGTACCGAGCACGGTGTCAGCGACAAATATCTCATGCTTACCTGTGAAGTAGAAGAGATGCGGGGTCTCTCCAAGATCAACCATTCGTCCTTCCTTTTTCTCCTTGATGATCCTTTCCATGTGAGGGTGGGCATTGATGACTGACCCAAAAGTACCGAAATCATAGAACAACGTTGGCGCATCATCAACGATAAATCTTAATTGACGAATTTTCCGGTCAGAGGAACTGATATGTTGGTCGCCAAAGATAACGAAGTGAGGGAAAATAGTAGCGTAATGAAATTGTTCACCAGCTCTTGTGCCACTCCCATGGGACATCGTGATGCAATTGATAAGCGACACTCTTGACCGGTCATGGAAAAAACCAAAGATATCCGGGCTTGCAAAAGTATCAAAAGGCAAAGCCGAATTTGAATACAGTTCAAGGTTTGTTGCCGTTCCTTTTAGTCGCAGTTCACCCGGAAGATTCTGGCCATAACTAAGAGTAAAATTTCCTGATTTATTAAATCCTTCGTACTCCGCTCGCACCCGTCTTATCCATTATTCAAGCCAAATTAAAGGGCACGAGGATAACACATTCAGTGTACAAGCCAAAACATAGAGGTCACCCATTAGCCATTATGTGAAGTTTCCTTTTATGAGCAGCGGCTTTGGCACAACTATGATGTAAGCTGGCTTTAAAGCCTCTACCTCGCACGCAATCTTTGCATAATTTCTATGATTTAAAACAAGCTTTCAAATACACCCAAAGGGAGCAATATCAGCGATTATTCCAGTCGATGTCATCAGACGTATCGAATTCTCACTTTTTATCGACATCATGGATAAATTCCGCGTGATTGTTTCCCTGTTGGAAGCAATATTTAAGAAGAAAAAGCTATCTGTAGCACTGAGGGTTAGTTTCTGAATGGAACTACAGAAAATCAACTCCTGCAGTTTGCAAAAATTATGACCAGCTTTTTATCTGGCTGTCTTGCTTAATCCGCTATATTCCTAGCGCCAACTATGAGAAACCAAGACAATGTGCATAAAAGGAAACTTCACATAATGGCCGATAGGGTGAGGTCGCCAATGACGGCTTTATAGTCCTTCAATCCCAGAATATGGCTTCGGCCGAATGGCCGCTTTTGAGAAGCCCGAGTGTCAAAAATGGGTCGTAACCTGCCAAATTATCTCAACTTCCGCTTAACATCCGCCAATTCCTTCTTCCGCTGCAAGGCCTGATCGAACGTCTCCCCCGGCTTGGCGTCCTTGGCCACCGAATTACCGGTCAAACGCGCGATCACAGCCGCCCTCGTCTCTCCCGGCCTCGCCTCGCGTTCGATATCGGCGTCGGTCAATTGTTGCCTCGACTTCGGCTGGCTTTTCAGGCCGAATTTAAACTGAAAATGCGTCACGGTCCGGCCGGATTTGCGCTGGCCGTATTCGACCCAGATATTAGAATGCTCGTTGATGTCGGCAAGTGAAGGCTCGACGATGTATTTCTTGAAATCCTTGATCGCCTTGTATTTGTCCTCGACCTGGAAAATCTTTCTTAACCAATCGACTTTAACTTCCCTTTCGCCGGCCGATGCCCATTGCACTAAGATTTCGTAAAGGCGTATCGAGTAGCTGCTTTTGAATTGGGTAACGTATTTGAGCTTGTAAGCGGTGAATTTATCGGATAGCTGGGAAAGGTACGGAATGATCTCGGGCGAGAAGTACAGCGTTATTTTGCCTTCGTTCTTGACGTATTCCTTGCGGTAAATCCAGCGCATTTCGCCGTCTTCGCCATCAATCTTAATCGTGCGGTTATATAGCCTTTCAACGGCCATCTTCATATCGCGGTAGGCATTGCTAGAATCCAGCCCCATTAGGTCGACGATTTCGCTGGCCATCACATGAAATTTATTGTCGGGTTGCAAAGTGCTTTTCGAATCGATTTGGCTGATACAGGCGAGCAAAACCCTCTGTTCCGATAAGGACAGCGTATAAGAAGCCTCTATAATTTTGTTATCTTTGACGACAACGAGATAGTCTTTGCTCAAGCGGCGATATGGGGAAAATTAAATTTTTTTTTCCCTTTATACCGTCAATTTCTCCCTTTATCAATCAAAAAAATTCTTTGTCAGGCACGAAGAGTTTTATCGACGACAAAAACAAATACTTGATTTCCAAATAAAAGGAAACTGAAAAAATATTTTCCTTCAATACAGTCAATTTCTCCCTTTATTGAATTTCAACCGGTGGGTTTACGACAGTCAATTACTCCCTTAATGCTCGTAAGACGCTAATTGCATAGATCTCTAACCCCCAAAGAAAAAACTCAAAGACAATCAATTTGTCGACATATCATTCAGGGAAAAAGGCGAAAGATTTTCCTTTAATACGGTCATTCACTCCCTTAAAGACAGTCAATTACTCCCTTTATAGCGGTCAATTACTCCCTTAATGACAGTCAATTACTCCCTTTAATACGGTCATTTACTCCCTTAATACGCTTGCAACCTTATGATTTACAATCGTTTAAATGCTCTTAAAAAAGAAAAAATCTTAAAAAAGAAAAAAAAGAAAAAACAGGGGTAGTAACGATCAAAGGCGCCCCCACGATTTCTCGATTTCTTTAATGCTTCTCTTCTCATTAAGTATCGTGTTGATGGGCGCATTTGGCGAAACATGAATAAATGACTCTACCATTAGGCTCATCAGAGAATAGTAAATCGAATGCAGTTTCATCGAACCAATAAAGTTGAAGAAATGGTATGACTATGAAAAGTCGTCATATTGACGTACAATATCAACCAATATGAAGAACACGACCGATGAGGTTACCCATGTCCAGCAAGAACTTGCAGTTAGCACAAAACCCAGTACGCAAAGAAAGACTTGGTTTTCGTTTGGATGAACAAACCAAGGACTTAATCGAACGCGCAGCCCATCTAGAATCACGAAAACTAACTGACTTTTGTATAGCGGCACTTACCGATGCTGCACGACGAACCATTGCGGAGCATGAAACACTTATGCTTTCCGAGCTTGACCGAAAGGTATTTTTCGATACGCTCATAAGCCCACCGCAAACAAGTGAACGACTTGTTCATGCACTGGCCGAGCACAAACGGCGGATCATTTCATAAATGACTGAGGCGATATCGCCAGACTTAAAAATCGAACCATTCGGCTCCCATCACAACCGTGCTGGCTTTGCCTGCGGCGTCGAAAGCCTGGATCGCTATTTCAAAACACAAGCCAATCAGGATGTGAAGCGCAAAATCAACGGCGTATTCGTTCTCGTCGATCCGCGCGAACCGACTGAAGTCCTTGGCTACTACACTTTGTGTGCGACCGCGCTCGCGCAAGGGGACGTACCAGTAGAGGCCCGCAAACACGTCCCGCGCTATCCTTTGGTCAGTGCAACCCTCATAGGCCGTCTGGCCGTCGCAAGTCATCAACAAAGACAGGGGTTGGGCGCACTGTTGCTTGCGGATGCGGTGAAGCGGGCTTATGCGAGCGCAAGTTCTATTGGCTCTTCCATGCTCATCGTAGATGCCATCAGCGAACAGGCGGCTGCCTTCTACGAGGCTAACGGCTTTATTTGCTTACCAGACTCTCTTCGACTGATACTGCCAATGCCAGCGATTGCAAAGCTGGTGGAGGCGTAGCCGCTAATAATGTCCATTTCTGAGCCGGAGCCATCCTAAGGCGCCGCAGGCATGCCCAGCGGTCCCATTCTCGGTTAATGTGGTCCCGAAAAACAGATGTCATCCGTTCCTGTGCTTCATATTATCGGGCCACGATACCTAAATACAGTCAATGACTCCCTTAATAATTTACAGCTTTAGAACATACGACAAGGCTTCATCAAGCATTCCAAACGTCTTATACTCGGTACCAGTCTTTACGGCATTCTTTCCTTTCTGTTTCCCTGGTTTTACGGTCCTTGAGCTTAATGTCTCCCCTAATGCTTATTTTTCGCACAAAGCCTTACGGTCACCCTATTTAGGAGAATTTGTATTTATATCCTTCGATAGGGTAGCCATTACTTCCTCCAACGCCTGAATGCGTCCACGAAGAGAAGCGGTTTCCTCGCGAACTTTAGCCGCATCCTTAACTGCCTCATCCCGCTCAGCGCGAACCTTGGTGTAGCGCTCGGCCTGACGAGAAGCTTCTTGAGCACTTACTTTGCGCTGCTCCTGCTGAACCTTCTGTTCAGCGACCATCTGAGCCTTAAGTACAGCAAGCTGCTCGGCTACTTGGTTCTTCTCGCTCTGAGCGGCTTCCAGGGCGCTATTCAACTTACTCGCCTCTGCCTCGCTCTTCTCGGCCGCCATCACAGCACGCTGCTCGCTTGCCGCCAGTCGCTCGCGCAACTGAGCCAGCTCTACAGCATGCGCATCGTTCTCACGCTTCAACTCCACACCTGTCGATTGAGCGGATTCCAAGGCACTATTCAGTTTACTTATCGCTGCCGCATTTTGCTCGGCAGCCGCCCTAGCGCTTTGCTCGGCAGCCGCCAGTCGTTCGCGAACCTTGGCAAGCTCTACGGCTTGTACCTGATTTTCTCTAGACATATCCGCAATGCGTTCCTGAGCAGCTTCCAGCTCAGCCCGTAGCTCATCAAGTTGTTCTTCCAGGTCATCAACCGTCTGAGAGGCGTCAGCAAGTTCGCGCTCGGCCTGTTCGCGCTGCTCGCCAGCGGTCCTAATGACTTCTGCAACGCGGCGCTCTGCGGCCTTAACGGCCTTATCGTTTAACTCTACTGCCAAACTTGCCAATCGATCAGTAAGCGATTTAGTGACGGCCGCCACTTCGTCGGCAACTTCAATAGGCAGTTCTGCCACCGGTTCAGTTTTAACAACGGACTGACTACTAACGTACTCATCCCAGACCTGTTTCAATCTGCTTGGATTGCCGCCACCAACCTTGGTGCGGAGGGCAAATCCGGTGATATTGCGTCCGGATTCTTGCAGTTCTTGGCCGGCTGTGATGATGTCTTCTTGGGCAAATTCTACGGGTCTCATGGCGGCATTCTCAACAGTTATTTGACGCTTTTAGTATAGCAATAAATAGAATAATAAACAAATAAATTAACAAACAAACTAATAAACTAACTTACAAACAAATAAACTATCCTAGCAAATAGGCAAAAAAAACCCCGCACAGGGCGGGGTTGGTGGGTTTAAGGGGAGAGTGAGTTATCCTTCTAGCACTGCAATAAGCTGCACACGATCAAGGTCAGTTTCGAACTCATTCCCGTCATCATCATATTTCACCCATGCGTAACCGTCTTGAGTTGGTCGTCGCGATAGAACCAATCGGGCGATGCGTCCGTCATGCAGTACCCGTACAATCGCTTTCTTGAGCTTGTCCGAATCGTTCTCCCTCTCTTCCCTCTTATGTTTGGGCTCTTCTGTTTCGTGTTCCTCGTCTCTATCGACAGTCTCGGTATAAGTCTTGACGGGTTCGGCATCGGTCTTGTCTGTTAGCGTATCCACTGTATCTGGATAATACTCTTCGTCACTGTCTTGATCCTCTAGTTGTTGACGTTTTTTGTCATCGAGGTATTCACGCAACAATTTAACCGATCCCCGCGTTAAGTCCAGGCTGTCGTCGTCCAGCCATGTTTCCACTTCAGAGGGATTCTTTTTGTAAACAGTCACCAGCTCATTGATGACGGTTACATCCCTGACGCGACCGGTGTTGAATATCAGCGCAATCGGCTCCGGCAAATCCAGCAAGGTGACATGCTGCGTCACAAATGCCGCCGATTTACCGATTTCTTTGGCAATTGCGCCCTTCTTCTTACCCATCGCCAGCTCGCGACCGATAAAATCAGCGATCTCGCGCGGAGTCAGCTCATTTCGTTGCAGGTTCTCAATAACCTGGTCTGCGTGATTGTAATCGTTGTCAATGAAAACCGGGATGGTCTTCTTTCCGGCCCACTTGGAGCCACGGTAACGCCGCGCACCGTGATTGATAATGTAGCGGCCCTCTATCTCGGGATGCTCCCTTACCGATATGGGGGATTTCACGCCACGGTCTTTGATCGTTTGCCCTATCTCTGCAATACTCTCGGATGAGAAGCCGGGGTTTTCGGCTGTTCGAGGCTGATCCGGATCTTCATCAATCAGTTCTAGCGCCAGTTCCAGCGGGCCGAAGCTCTTAGTTATTTCCGGCTGGTCCAAAAGTTCTGAAAGATCGCCTATGCTCTCCAGGCCCAAGCTCGATTTCTTCTTGGCGTTCATTGTGTCATCTCCATTTTTTCAAAAATATGTGTTGCAAACGCACGAACTTCCTGTGCGGCCTTGCGCGCGGCGGTTTTCTTAATTTTCCAGACGGGCATGCCTGACGCTAACGCATCGGCAATACTGCTTCGGAGGCCAATACCGACAGGGATCATCAATTGTGGATAAGCGCGCTTCAATTCTTCGAGGTGTCGACCGTGGCGTGGATTTCGGCCATCGACCTTACTCGGCACCATGCCCAAAAATTGCAAACCAGGATTCGATTTGCGGATGTTGACAATTGTCGTGACCATCTTCTTGATGCCCTGGATGCTATACGCTTCCAGCTCAATGGGCGAAAAAACATAATCGGCCGCAAAAAGAGCGGCGGCCATACTGACGCCAAGAGACGGAGCAGTGTCGATTAAACAGACATCAAAACCACATTCAGCCAATACTTTGATATTCCGCTTAAAGCTTGTTGCCGCTTCCGTCATCGTGAGCTTCTCCATGTTCGCCATAGCCGCATCGGAACTTATCAAACACAGAGCCGGTTTGGCGGTCAGGTTGTTGAAACAAGCACGCAATTCGTCATCGTCAGCCGTGAACATCTGACTGGCAAGAGAGCCGCTTTCAAATTCTTGCAGCGTATAAGACGCGTTTGCCTGTGTATCAAGGTCGATCACAGCCACTTTCATACCTCGCTCAAGGAAGTCAAACGCGAGATGCACCAGGGTCGAGGTTTTGCCAACGCCCCCTTTTTGGTTCGCTGTGACCAGTGTTTTCATTTCTTTGTCTCCAGTTTTTTGGTTGCGTCCTCTGCCCATTTCTTGACGATAAACGCTTGATGTTTCGGTAGGACCGCCGACACCCGCTCGAAGCCCTCCGGGATCTTCTCTTGTTGGACCGCCGCCTTTACACGGCTGACTGCTTGCGACACGGCCCCTTTCGATATCCCTAGTGCCGCTACAAATTCGGACTGCGGTCTTCCTTCCACCAGCACCCCCCGTGCGATATCGATGGTCTGCCGACCGACATTCAATCCCTTTATGGCCTCTTCGAATTGAGCTTCGGTTAATCTCTCTATCATGGAATCCACGCATATATTCGCCACCCTGATGTTGAACCATGACGGTTACAGCCGCCAATATTTAAAAGTTTTGCTAAACCACTATTGCTTATCAATTTTTTTAGCGGCTAAAATTTATCGTTGCTTCATGCCTTGCGGTCTATAAAAATCGACAAACCAGGTCAGCACTACCAATACAGAGAAATGCAACAGAAAAGTCAAACCGGCATAGACGCCGGGCGTGTTCCAATGGTAGATCATGCGCAGCATCTGGAAGAAAATCTCGATTGACAGCACCCATTTAACGAATGGCCAGACAAGCACTGTCATCACCCAAACAAAACTCAATATGTTGTCGAGAACGATTTTTACTCTCGTGGGTTTAACCGGCTGACGAGTAAGATCAGGAGTCGGAACCGTCGCTTGTTTGCCGGCCGGTCTCCCCTTTTGAGGAAACTTGATTATGTTCATACTTGGTTCTCCACGCTTTAACGATTGCCAATACCGACTCCTTCAGGCGCCAACGATTAAATATCCATCTGCTTCGCGCTTACGGCAATCCTACCGTTGTGACCGGAGCGTAATGCCCGGATTTTAAATGCATTAATAAATGAAATAGTTATGCTAGTCAATAAGTTTAGTCAAACTATTTTCATTATATCGTATTTTGTTTATTTTGACATCCATCTTTTTTGGCGTTAAAGCCCTCTTGGCATAACGCAGTGACACAACACGAAATGAGTAAAGTTGAATGAACGCCGGAAAGGAATTGAGCGGTTAAAACCCTGGAAAGCAGTTATTGAGGGATAAGTCGGGTTTTAAGAGTTTTAATGGTTTTAATAAGTTTTAGGTCAAAAAAACGCTTATTTGTTTTATATAATCAATCACTTACTTAAGTCCTTGGTTCCTAATAGACGGATTTGGGTTCCTAAAAGACGGTTTCCGGTTCTTAATAGACAGCTTTCGGTTCCTAATAGACAGGCTATACACAGTTTAAAGCTTGTTACGGTCGAAACAAGTTTATATCGGAGATTATGTCTTAGTTTAGCTTTGCTGACAGGATGCGAAACCACGTAATAACAACTTTCATCAGCCGCTGTGGCTTTTATGCCGTCTATTAGGAACCCTACTAATTTTCGATCAACGAATCTCTATGTTTTATGACCAATAAGGGGCCTTCCTGCCCGCTTTCCTCTGCGAGTCGGTATTCAGGTAGGTCGTTAGTTTCGATCAGCTTGCGTAAGGTGAATGTGAACTTCTTGAACGTACCTGTGCTACCGCTGCGCTGGTAGATAAGTTGAAACGACCACTTAGCCATGCTTTTGCCTGCGGCGCGGCGTGCCAAGCGATAGATGAAGCGGCCGATGCCGGGTTCTATCAGGAAATAATCAGGGTGGACAGTCAATACGTCCGGACGCTTTCGTTCTGTGACTTCGCGGTGCAGCCATTTCGGTATCTCTATTTCAACAGACGCAATCTTGCCTGTTTCGGTATAGGAGAGTACCGTGTAATCGCCGATTAAGCCTTCAGCCTTGATTTCGCGTAAGCCACGTTTCCCTCCTATGGCGGGTCGCTCGCGCACGCTCTTGATGGTCGTTCCTCTAAGACGGTCCAGCGCTTTTTCGACTTCTTCAATTTGTCGGCCACCGTTGCCTTTTCGGCAGAACTTGAGAATTTCGCTAACGTGTGGACGGAATGTGCGGCCTGGCTTGTCTTCCTTCCCTTCACAATAGCGGTTCATGGCATCAGTCAAATGAGAGATCAACATCAGCACGATATCATAATCCCAAATCGACGCCATGCCGTCCGGACCTGCCTTGACCTCGACATATCCGTCCGGCAGATCGTACCTGATAACATCTCCCGCGCGCTTCTCTCGCTTTGACAGCCGGAATACTGCGACGTCCATGATGCTTCGGCTGTCACGAGTGCCAACGTCATAGAGTGTCGGCACGAAAATATCAGCCTGTCTGTCGCTAGAGGATGCCCGATGTGTATGTGATCTATTAGGAATGGTGTTTTCTTCGTTTTTTCGAATTCTAGCGGCAGCTTGCTCATAGGTTTCGCCTGGCCTGGCAACGGCCTCTATCTTACGTCGCAGTGCGGCGCTCTCAAGCGCTTTCAGCTTGACCGCAGTCTCGTCATACATGGCAATTTCCTGTCTTTTGGTGTTTAATGACTTGCATTTTGTTGGTCATTCGTGTTGATCAATCATTATGACTTAAAGAGAGGCGTCTTATTTATCGAATCTAAGTTCAGCTAAACCTTTAATTATCGTCAATAACATTTTAGCGGCTAAAATCGGCCAAGCTTAACAAGGTAAACTCAGTGTACAACTACATATTCTTTACCAACATTCTTCGTATTTTGGACGAGCGTGGAATGTCCAAAAAAGAATTACATGAATTATCCGGAGTGTCGAACTCGTTTTTATCCGATCTAACAACGGGTACCGGCAATCCATCGCTCAAGGTAATGGAGGCGATAGCTAAGGCGTTAGAAGTTCCTCTCCCTCTTCTGCTCGAATCCACTGACTTGGACAAGGCGGCGCTCGATGAGTTGGCGGGCGGTACCGCTATGCATAGCCTGCCACCGGGGTACGAGCGCGTGTCCGTCATTCTTCCGGAAGTCAAAGCCTTTATCGTCAAAAAATGGGGCGAAGAAACCAGGGCTAAAATAAGACAATCTTAATATAACGCCAATACAATAAACCTTCATCCAAAGCTAATAAGGAAACTTTAGCCGCTAAAATTCGCATTTCACCGGGATGTCATCATCCCGGTTCATTACTATATCCAGATGCCTCAAAGATACCACAACCTAAAATAATTTCGCTATACTGTTGCGATTTTTATTTTTTCGTTATATCGTACATGTAAAAGACATGACCTAAATCCGCAGATCTGCAGGATAACGATGACCTCATTAAACGATAACCATGACAGCACCCGTGATCGAGCCAAACGTAAATTGGAACGCGACATGGGGGCGACACTCTTGTCGGCTCTATACGATCCAAAAACCGTTGAAATCATGCTCAACGCCGACGGCAAGCTTTGGCAAGAGAGGCTGGGTGAACCCATGCAGTGTATTGGCACCATGCGCGTTGCACAGGCGCAAGCCGTCATCGAGACCATTGCCGGTTATCACGGTAAGGAAGTGACTCGTCAAAAACCAATCCTTGAAGGAGAACTGCCGTTAGATGGTTCTCGCTTTGCCGGTCAGCTTCCCCCGATTGTTCCGGCCCCGACTTTTGCCATCCGTAAGAAGGCGGTTGCCATTTTCACGTTAGAGCAATATGTCGAGGGCGGAATAATGACCCCCGGACAACGCCAAGTGATTATTGAATCAGTTGCCGCACACCGAAACATTCTGGTTATCGGTGGCACGGGCTCAGGCAAGACGACTCTGGTCAATGCGATTATCAATCAGATGGTGGCTAACGACCCGACTGAACGCGTCTTCATCATCGAGGACACCGGCGAAATCCAATGTGCTGCGGAGAATTACGTCCAGTACCACACCAGCATCGACGTCACAATGACGGCGCTATTGAAAACCACGCTGCGTATGCGCCCGGACCGGATTTTAGTCGGTGAAGTGCGCGGCCCGGAAGCGCTCGATTTGTTAATGGCCTGGAATACCGGCCATGAAGGCGGGGCGGCAACACTGCATGCCAATAACGCCAGAGCCGGACTTGATCGGTTGGCCATGCTCATCAGCATGCATCCCGATTCCCCCAAACCCATCGAACCGCTCATCGGCGAGGCGGTTCATGTTGTCGTGCATATCGCCAGAACCCCGGACGGCCGTCGTATTCAGGAAATTATTGAGGTTTCCGGATATCACGGCGGCCAATACAACACAAGATCACTTTAGGAGAAACATCTATGCAATTCGCAATTCCATCGCTTCAGAACGACCGTCACAGCGTTTTGTACCTGAGCCTATTCGTACTGCTCATGGCCGTTATTTTTTTGCCGCAACCGGCCTTTGCGTCGGAAGGCACCGGCGGCTCGCTACCCTATGAGAGTTGGCTGACGAATCTGCGCAATTCCGTTACCGGTCCGGTGGCATTTGCGCTATCGATTATCGGCATTGTGGTTGCCGGCGGCGTGCTTATTTTCGGCGGCGAACTGAACGGTTTTTTCAGAACGTTGATTTTTATCGTCCTGGTCATGGCATTACTGGTCGGCGCCCAAAATATGATGGGTACCTTCTTTGGTCGCGGCGCCGAAATAGCCTTACTGTCTGACGGTTTAGTCAATTACGCTCACAACGCGGCATCTATCGCCAACGGAAGGGCTGTGTAACATGGCCGGTCGCACGATACCCATTCGTCGGGCCGGCAATAGAGACAACCTATTCATGGGCGGGGATCGGGAATTGGTGATGTTCTCGGGACTTCTCGCCGGAGCGCTGATTTTCAGTGCTCAGGACATGAGGGCTACGGTATTCGGCGTCTGTCTTTGGTTCGGCGCACTCTTCGTGTTCCGCCTGATGGCAAAGAGCGATCCTAAGCTGCGCTATGTTTATCTGCGTAGCCGTCGCTACAAGAAGTATTACCCGCCGCGTAGTACGCCATTCCGTGAAAATACCAATACCCAAGGGGAGCAATACCAATGATGATCGAAGTACTCGCGATTATGATTGCTGTACTCGGTGCCGTCCTGCTACTTATGCTGTTCGCCCGCATTCGGTCGGTCGATGCGGAGCTGAAGCTCAAAAAGCATCGATCCAAGGACGCCGGGCTGGGCGATCTGCTTAATTATGCCGCCGTCGTCGATGACGGTGTCATTGTCGGTAAAAACGGCTCATTCATGGCGGCATGGATATACAAAGGGGACGACAACGCGAGCAGCACCGATGAGCAGCGCGAAATGGTGTCGTTCCGCATCAATCAAGCCCTCGTCGGCCTTGGCAGTGGATGGATGGTACATGTCGATGCTGTACGCCGCCCGGCCCCTAATTACGCTGAATTGGGTTTGTCGCATTTCCCTGATCCGGTATCCGCAGCGATCGATGAAGAGCGACGCAGGCTATTCGAGGGCTTGGGAACCATGTACGAGGGTTATTTCGTATTAACACTAACCTGGTTTCCACCGGTTCTAGCGCAACGTAAATTTGTCGAGCTCATGTTCGATGACAACACGCCGGCGCCGAACCACAAAGCCCGCACCAAGGGGCTCATCAATCAATTCAAGCGTGAAATAACGTCGATAGAGGAACGCCTGTCAACGGCTATTACAATGACGCGTCTCAGAGGTCAGAAGGTCGTTACCGAGGAGGGAACGTCTGTTACGCATGATGATTTTTTGAGCTGGATACAATTTTGTATTACCGGCAAGCATCATCCCGTGCAGCTCCCCAGCAATCCCATGTATCTGGACGCTCTCATTGGCGGGCAAGAACTGCGCACCGGGGTCGTGCCAAAAATAGGCCGCTCCCTCATCCAAGTCGTCGCGATCGAAGGCTTTCCGTTGGAGTCGACCCCGGGAATCTTAAGCGCTCTGGGTGAATTATCCTGCGACTACCGTTGGTCATCCCGGTTTATTTTCATGGATCAGCATGAGGCGGTTGCCCACCTGGACAAATTTCGTAAAAAGTGGCGCCAAAAAGTGCGCGGATTCTTCGATCAGGTTTTTAATACCAATACCGGACCTATCGATCAGGATGCTCTGTCGATGGTAGAGGATGCCGAAGCAGCGATAGCCGAGGTAAACAGCGGGTTTGTCGCAATGGGCTATTACACCAGTGTCGTTATTTTGATGCATGAGGATAGAGCGCGACTCGAGGCAATCGCACGGCAGGTAGAAAAGGCGATAAATCGTCTCGGTTTTGTCGCTCGGATAGAGACCACCAACACGATGGATGCGTATCTAGGCAGCTTACCGGGTCACGGTGTCGAGAATGTTCGCCGGCCCCTCATCAACACGATGAACCTCGCCGATCTGTTGCCTACGTCAACGATCTGGACGGGTAGCGCAACCGCCCCTTGTCCTCTGTATCCGCCCATGTCTCAGGCACTGATGCACTGCGTGACTCACGGCGCCACACCTTTCCGACTGAATCTGCATGTCCGCGATGTCGGTCATACTTTCATGTTTGGACCCACTGGTGCGGGTAAATCTACGCATCTAGCCATTATCGCCGCACAATTACGACGTTATGCCGGCATGTCGATCTACGCATTCGATAAGGGGATGTCAATTTATCCGCTTACCAAGGCCGTCGGTGGGCTGCATTTTTCAGTCGCGGGGGACGGCGAATCACTCGCATTTTGTCCACTGCAATTTCTCGAAACGCGGGGCGACCGGGCTTGGGCAATGGAATGGATAGATACCATCCTGGCGTTAAACGGTTTGATCACCACACCCGAGCAACGCAATAAAATAGGCCATGCCATCATGAGCATGAGCGGCACTCAGTCCCGCACACTATCCGATTTCAGCACGACCGTACAAGACTTACCGATTCGTGAAGCGCTACAGCAATACACTATCGGTTCATCTATGGGCTATCTGTTGGACGCCGAAGAGGATGGACTCTCTCTGTCCTCATTTACGGCGTTTGAAATCGAGGAGCTGATGGGATTAGGCGATAAATTCGCGCTCCCCGTGCTGTTGTATCTATTTCGCAGAATAGAGCGATCACTCCACGGCCAACCGGCCGTCATCATCCTGGACGAAGCCTGGTTGATGCTTGGGCATCCGGTGTTTCGAGACAAAATCCGCGAATGGCTCAAGGTCTTGCGGAAAGCCAATTGCCTTGTCTTGATGGCGACGCAAAGCCTGTCTGACGCGGCCAACTCGGGCATCTTGGATGTCATCGTTGAATCGACAGCCACCAAAATCTTCCTGCCCAACGTTTATGCCCGCGACGAAGACACTGCAGCCCTTTACCGTCGTATGGGCCTCAATACCCGCCAAATCGAAATTTTGGCGACCGCCATTCCGAAACAGCAGTATTACTACGTTTCCGAATATGGCCGCCGTCTCTACGACCTCGCTCTCGGACCGCTTGCCCTGTCACTTGCCGGTGCATCGGACAAGGATTCCGTTGCCGCCATCAAGAATCTGGAAACCCAATTCGGCGATCGGTGGGTTCATGAATGGCTCGCCGGGCGTGGACTGAAACTCAATGACTACCTGGAGCCCGCAATATGAGTCTGATTCTATCCAAGAAAAAACCAGTTGACTCTCGGCCTATCAATAAACCCAAAAACGAGGATACTAACCCGTACTTGACTGCCCGGCGCACATGGAATGAGCATGTCGGTTCGGTCGTGTCGTCACGGCAGACCTGGCAAGTTGTCGGTATTCTCTCGTTGTTGATTGCGCTGGCCGGTGTCGGCGGAATCATCCATATAGGCAGTCAATCTAAGTTCATCCCATATATTATCGAGGTTGACAAGCATGGCCAGACCATTGCCGTCGGGCCGACGACAGCGGCTTCTACCGCCGATCCCCGCGTTATTCATGCGTCTATAGCCGATTTCATCGCTAATGCCCGCATGGTCACGCCGGATGTCGCATTACAGCGGAAAGCGGTATTTCGCGTCTACGCAATGTTATCGCCTAATGATCCGGCAACCCAAAAAATGAACGAATGGTTGAACGGAACGCCCGATTCCAGCCCGTTCAAACGTGCCGTGAAGGAAATGGTCAGCACCGAAATCAAGTCCGTGTTGCCGCAATCGCCGGATACCTGGCAGGTCGAATGGGTAGAAACCATTCGCGATCGGCAAGGCGTTCTAAAAAGTCAGCCGGTCAATATGCGGGCATTAGTCAATGTCTATATCGCCTCGCCTACATCCCAAACAACAGACGAGCAATTACGCAACAATCCGCTCGGTATCTATGTGCGTGATTATTCCTGGTCGATCATCACTTCCTCGAAATAATGATAATGAGACTATTCACCATGAAAAAACATATGATCACCATTCTGGCCGCCGCTATGGCGGTGTCGGAACCCATCCTGGCCGTTCCCGGCGACGATCTGGCCGACAAATATTTTTCGAAAAACAACCCAAAGCTAACCGCACAAGAAAAGGCGGCTCTCGCGATTGCCAAACGCTGGGAAGCCGGAAAATCCAACGGCATAAAGCCAGTATCCGGTGCCAATGGGGCCATCCATTTCATATACGGCGCACAACAGCCCAGCATCGTTTGCGCGGTTCTTCAGGTCTGTGACGTGGCTCTACAAGCCGGAGAATTGGTCAATTCGATCCATCTGGGCGACACGGCCCGCTGGACTGTGGAACCGGCCATCACCGGCAGCGGACCGGCCGAAACGCAACATCTCATCATCAAACCGATGGACGTGGGATTGGAGACCAGTCTGGTCGTGACGACAAACCGCCGCACTTATCATTTCAAGTTGCGCTCGCACCGCACAGAGTACATGCCGCAGGTTGCGTTCACCTACCCGGAAGATGCTCTCGCAAAATGGGATGCTATTCAAACTCGGGAAACACAAGCGCGCGAACAAAAAACCCTCCCGCAAACAGGCGAGTACCTGGGCGATCTGAATTTCAACTATGAACTGGACGGTGATGCCGCATGGCGTCCGATTCGCGTCTTTAACGATGGCAGTAAAACCATCTTACAAATGCCGAAGGCGATGGCGCAGACCGAAGCACCGACGCTGTTGGTCTTGCGTAAAGAGGGCGGCCTGTTCTCGGATGATGAGACCGTCATAGTGAATTACCGTGTTCAAGGCGACCGCTACATCGTGGACACGGTTTTTGACCAGGCCATCTTGATATCCGGCGTTGGCAGAAGCCAAGACCGAGTAACCATCAGACGGGAGCAATAATCGTATGCGCAGAATATCTCTAGCGGCTTTGGCCGCTCTATCTCTCGCAGGATGCGTGACATCGCCATACGGCAACCATCTACGTAATGTTTCAGTAGATCAACAAAAACTGGCTGACGATGCAGTCAAGCAACTCGCTACGCTATGGCCGCCGGCAAAAACACAATTTGAGCTAAAACAAACGACACCGGATGTTTTCGGGAATGCGCTGCTCAAAAACTTGCGCGAAAGCGGCTATGCCGTCATGGAGTTCAGCCCAAACACGACAGAGGACAATACCCTACTGCCATTGCGCTATGTGCTCAGCCAAATCAAGGGAGAAAACGGCAACTTATACCATTTGACCCTATGGGTCGGTACTGAATCCATTACTCGCCCGTACATCGAGCAAAACGGAATGGTGATGCCGGGCGGCTATTGGACGCATAAGGAGTAAACGATGACAGACGATATCGACAACATGGAACCGGACGCATCGCCAAGCGCTGGCGTGCGCCGCGTCAACAATTTACCCATGTATCTACTCGGCGGGGTATTGACGGCGTTTTTGATCATGATGGGGATTGTCGCGGCGGATCGCGCAGCCCAGCAGACTGATGCGGAGGATCGGCATCTAAAAACCGGCAACACGTCGATGTTCGCTAAGGAAATTGCCGGCGATCACATGGACGGATTAATCACGCCTTTGATACCGCCCGCCGAAGAAACGATGCTGAAACCCGAGCCGGTACTCATTGCGCGTCCGGAAACATTGGACAGGCCACCGGCTCCCCCTATGCAGCCGCAGCATGATGATGAAGCGGAGCGTATCCGTCAGGCAAAGCTGCAAATGTTTCAAGAAGCGGTGAAAGCAAAAACCGGCGTGCAAATCATTGCGCCAAAAAGCTCCGGCTTGTCATCCAGTCATGCCAATTTGGGCGCGAACACGCCCAAAACGCGCGAAGCCATGCTGGCTAGGTTATCCGCCGTGCGCCAAGAAATAGACTCGATACAGCATGAGGACCCATCAACGGCGTATCAAAAGCGATTAAATCATCTTCGCAGTATGCATAGCCTGAATAGTGGCGCAGGGATGCCGGCGAATTCATCCGCTTCACCACAAACCGGAACATCAACCGAAGGAACCGGTAATGATTACGCGCAATTTGCGAATAATGCCGGTGATCGTTGGCAACTCGAATCGACTACGCAAGCCCCTCGTTCACAGTATGAACTGCGAGCCGGGTTTGTGGTGCCGGCAACGCTAATCTCCGGAATCAACTCCGATCTACCGGGACAGATCATGGCGCAAGTGGCGCAGAACGTGTACGACACACCCGTCGGAAAATACCTCTTGATTCCGCAAGGATCGCGTCTGGTCGGCACGTATTCGAGCGATGTGGCCTATGGTCAAGCCCGTGTCCTTGTCGCTTGGCAACGCATTGTCTTCCCCGATGGGAAAGCGCTGGATATCGGTGCGATGCCGGGAGCGGACAGCGCGGGGTACGCTGGATTTAATGATTTGGAAAATCATCATTACGTTCGACTCTTTAGCTCGGCGCTGCTAATGTCGGCCGTAACGGCGGCGACAACCTACAGCCAGCGACAAAATCAGAGTAGTGCGACATTTGGCCGGCCGGATGCCAGTAGCGCGTTGAGTGAGGCGTTAGGCCAGCAACTTGGCCAAGTCACCGCACAATTGATTGCCAAAAACATGAACATAGCGCCAACCCTGGAAATTCGCCCTGGCTATCGATTCAATGTGATTGTCACGAAAGACATGACGTTTTCAAAACCTTATCAACCGTTTGATTATTAACCATAACGCTAACCGCCGAGCATAGCGGGTCAAATTGAGCGGTCGGCTATGCAAAACACTGGAGAATAAAATGAGAAAGAGTTTTTTGACGACATCGAAGCAGCAGAAAATTTTAGCGGCTAAAAAAAACCTTCTGGCCGCAGTCGAAATTACTTTGTTGATTTCGACTGTGCAGCAGGCGAACGCACAAACGGCTGTAATTGACATGACCAATTTAACGCAAAATATAGAAACTGCGATTCAATCAGCCATGTCGGCGGGAGAGGAAGTCGCACAAACGCTGAAACAAATAGAGCAATACGCGACTCAATTACAGCAATATGAGGATCAAATACGGAACACGGTAGCGCCGGCGGCTTATATTTGGGATCAGGCACAATCCACGATCGATGGTCTAATAACCGCCACCGACACACTCAACTACTATAAGAATCAAGTCGGCAGTCTCGATAGCTACCTGAGTAAATTCCAAGACGTTTCTTATTACCGTAACTCGCCGTGCTTCTCGAATGAGGGATGCAGTGACGCCGAGTTCGAGGCAATGAGCGAGAATCGGCGCCTGGCATCCGAATCACAGAAAAAGGCAAACGATGCGCTTTTTCGTGGACTGGATAAACAACAAGATGCGCTCAAGTCGGACTCAAGACGATTAGAGCAACTGCAAGCAGCGGCTCAAAGCGCCGGCGGACGAATGGAAGCTATTGGCTATGCCAACCAGCTTGCGAGCCAACAGGCGAACCAGCTATTACAGATACGCGGCCTGTTGATCGCGCAGCAGAACGCAATTGCAACCAGGATGCAGGCGGAGGCTGACCTTGAGGCTATGCAGCAAGCTGCACACGCCACATCGACAGAAGGGCGAGGGCCTGACACACTACCCACCAATCCGAAAAAATGGTGAAGGAGTACGATCATGAAAACAAAAGCTCTAATTTTGATTTTGGTAACCGTCATGCCAGCTTTTCTGGCGGGCTGTGATCCAGAGCCAGCCGAGCAAGCGATGCCAGAAGTCAACGACGAAAATTGCCAGCTAGAAAAGATAATGCAGATAGCGGACAGAACAACACGCGAACAATTTAGCGGGTTGTGTTCGCGTCGTTCTACCGGGGCGGAAACGTTGCCTGCTAATCCGAAAAAGTGGTGATGCTATTATGCGCACGATGATTAAACCAGCGGTGGTTGTGGCCGCATTTGTATTACTAAAATCGACCGATGCAGCGGCTCAATTGGCCTTTCATGACTCTGGCACCAATCAGGGTATCCTTGATAAAGTAATTACCGAATTTTCTACGAGAGCGTCGGGATGGCGAACCTTTGTCATGAATGCGGCACTGTGGCTGTTCTGGACACTGGGCACGATTTCACTGGTATGGACGGGGGGAATGATGATATTGCGTAAAGCAGACATAGGAGAATTCTTTGCAGAGTTTTTCCGTTTCATCATGTTTTTCGGTTTTTTCCTCTGGTTACTCAGGAACGGGCCAGAATACGCCGATTCCATCATTAAATCGCTGCGACAGATTGGCGAGAACGCGATAGGAAAGACCGGTATTTCTCCGTCAGGGATTGTGAACGTGGGCTTTATGATCTTTAAGCAGGCAATTAAAAATATGTCCGCGTGGCAACCTATCGACAGCTTGGTTGGCCTAACCTTGAGCGCCGGTATCTTATTGCTGCTTGCGGCAGTCGCGGTGAATATGCTGTTGATCTTGGTGTCCGCGTGGATTTTGATGTATGCCGGTATATTCTTCTTGGGCTTCGGCGGGTCTCGGTGGACTTCCGACATGGCGATCAACTACTACAAGACAGTCCTTGGCGTTGCCGTTCAGCTTTTCGCCATGGTGCTCCTGGTCGGCATTGGCAATGATTTGCTTTCTACATTCTACGACAATATGAACAAGGGCACGCTCAACTTTGAGGAGCTAGGCGTAATGCTAGTATTCTGTTTTGCCCTAATGATGCTTGTCAATCGCATTCCACCATTGCTTTCTGGCATTATCACCGGCGCGAGCATAGGTGGTGCCGGCATTGGTCAATTCGGTTCAGGAGCTGCAATCGGTGCGGCTGGAATGGCCACGGCAGCAGCGGCAACAGGAGGCGCTATGGTTGCAGCCGGCGCGGCTAATGCCGCCGGAGGTGCGCAGGCGGTCATGGCCGCGTTCTCCAAGGCCAGCGAAAACGTTTCCAGCGGGTCCGATGTCCTGACCAACATGTGGGGCAGTAGCGCCGCCGGTGGCGAAAGCAGCGATAGCAGTAATACCGGCGGCACTCCATTTGCTAAAGCGGCAGGATTCAGCAACAGCTCGGACAGCATGTGGGGCCGCGGCGACGATATGGACGCAAAATGGCAAGCTGAAAGCGGCACCGAGCAAGCGAAGAGTGACGGCAAACAGACTAGCGGCTCGACCGAATCAACCAGCTCGGCAAAAACCGGGCAAGGCGGTAACCGGCAATCAACAGGCACGCAAAGCGGTGGTTTCATGGCGGCAGCGGCAACTTCCGGAAAAATTGCCGTCGATGCTGGCGTTAATCTGGCTAAGGGTATTGTCGATGTAACCAAGGCCAAAGCCAACGAGCGCATTGCGGATACGACACCGGGCAAGATTGCCGGCGCCATAAGGGGCGGCAGTTCGTCCGAAACAAACATCGAATTCGCCGGCAACAGCCTCAGTGGGGAAACCGATGCTCATTCCGAAGTTGCGGCCTTCGTGAACCGCGACAATAGCGGCGCACCGACTTAACCCAAAGGGACGTTATGCTGCCGTTTATTGCCGACCTTACCCCGATTGAACAAGAGCGCGTCGTGTGCGCAATCTCGGCCGCCGTCAAATATGAAGTACCGGCCAACATCGTCCTAGCCGTCGCAGAAAAGGAAGGCGGCAAGCCGGGGCAATGGGTGCGTAACTCGAACGGCACCTATGACGTCGGCTCCATGCAATTCAATACCGCGTATCTGCGCGACCTGGCACAGTACGGAATCACAGCGAACGATGTAGCGGCCGCTGGATGCTATTCATTCGATCTGGCCGCTTGGCGACTACGGATGCACATCCGCAACGACCAGGGCGATCTGTGGACCAAGGCTGCTAACTATCACTCGCGCACGCCTCGATACAATGCCGTGTACCGCGACGATCTCATTCGCAAGGCATCGAAATGGGCCGACTGGTTGGAAGCCCATTTCGTAACGCTAGATGTAACCAAAGCGGATACAGCGCCTTCGATGCCGCTTCAACCGATAGAAGTACAACGCGTAACCCAGAAAACCCCGGATTCGTCTCCTGTGTCTTCGCCGGCGGCGAAGCAGGCTTCGGTCCGCTCCCTGAGCCAGAAAAATTATGTGCCACGCTCAATTTCCTTCAAAACCGGTGATTAAGAAAACCTGCAATAACCCTCAAGACTCTCATTCCGGCAACCGAGGGCACTACGTTTACAAATTAATCGTCACGGCCAAAAGCGCATCACCGTAAAGCTCAACGCAAGTTCCTTGAACGCCGAACAAGAGCAGAAGCTGAAGGATTTCCTCGAAGAGTGAGGATTTTTCCAAAACGCCATGAAAAAGTGTCGCAACTTGCGACACTTTTTATATCTCCATGCCTCACCAATTTGCCGACGGCAAGCGCAGACAGCATCCGGTCGATTAGCGGATTCAACAAAAAATACCCTCATCATTCGCCGGCCGGTGAATAAATCACACAAACGGCGTGACTCGATCACCGCCTTTTCTTCCGGAAATCGGGATACTGTACCCAAGTTCAACGAAA